>CALLQQ010000096.1 GCA_938014915.1 uncultured Clostridia bacterium | reverse complement strand
AAATTTCCTTCGCTGATGCGCTACCCTGCATTTCAAACATTTCATGCGCTATCGTCGTCATATCAACTACTGTTGGCACTCCAATGGCAATTACCGGTACACCGATGCTTTCTTGCGATAGCTCCTTCCTCTTATTTTGCACGCCGGAGCCTGGAGAAATTCCCGTATTCGTCACTTGAATTGTACTACCTAGCCTATTGATGCTTGAACAGGCTAGGGCATCGACTACAATTACAACGCTAGGATTTAGCCGATTGCAAATTGATGAAATTATCTCCGCCGATTCCATTCCCGTCTGCCCTAATACCCCCGTCGCAATGGCGCACACATCACGCAGCCCATCAAGTCCGCCCTGCGAAACAGTTTCCGCCGGTATATGCCGTGTGGCGAAAATCTGCCCGATTATTTTCGGTCCTAGTGCATCGGGAGTAATATCCGAATTGCCCAGTCCTGCGACTAGAACGCTGCCGTTCTCGGGTATCATCTGCGCAAGCGACTGTGCAAGTGCGCCGACTTCACCGGGGATTCCATCAACATGACGGCGAAGGCTGCTAGCATCAATCGTCGTATATTGCCCGATCGGCTTGCCAAGCTTACGGCTTGCGTCATCGTCCCCGATGTTAATCTTCGTCAATGTAATTCCATCAATAACAACTTCCTCACTTGTTACACCTTTGGGTAGATTTTCGCCTAAATGTTCGGCACTCTCTACCGCCATATCTGTTCTAATTCCCATTTAATCACTATCCTTTGCTTTTTTATAAAAACACTTGCTTTTTTATTTGAAATATGCTATTATTATGAGTACTGTTTACCGTAATAATACAATAGAAGTAATAATTATTGCATATTATGGGCTTTATTTATGACTTGTAGTACAATTCATATGATAATTTATCGTGAATGCGAAAAGGAGGTGCCATAATGGCTAACATTAAATCTTCCAAGAAGAGAATTAGAGTTGCACATGCTAACACTATTAGAAATAAACCACTAAAATCAAATCTTAAAAGTGTAATGAGGGCTGCTGATTTTGCTATTGCTAATGATGCTCCTGATAAGGCTGATGCTGTTGCAATTGCAATTAAAACACTTGATGAAGTTACTTCAAAGGGTATTATCCATAGAAATAATGCCGCTAGAAAGAAATCAAGTCTAATGAAAAGACTTAATGCCTCTAACGCATAATAGTCATTACTTTTAAAGATAATTATAACCCACGAAAGTTATTTTAATAACTTTCGTGGGTTTCTTTTTGCTAATCTTCAATTAAATAATGGAATACGCATTTAAGGATTGAATTCCTTTTCAAGAACGCTATCCATTAACATTTGCAATTCCAATACGCTGCGGAATTTCTGTTCCTGTTTCCCCTCAACCCAGAGAATTTCCCCCTGCCATGTTGCATTCTGCCGATAGTAAACATGGATAATGAAATTTACTTTCCCGTGGATTGCCGCATTTTCACTAGATTCGCCATCTTCGTTTTCCACGACTGGCGATAATTCCGCCCCTGCACCGTCGGCGGATTCCCGCCCTGTGAAGCTCCTAATTTTGTGCGATGCTTGCGGAAATGTATAACCATCGAATACTGTATCCATGGTCTTAATCATATTCCACATACTGCTGAATTTATAAATCTTTTTATCATAAGCATTGCTCAACTGTCCATTAATTTCGCCATCACAAAAGCCAAGGACAGCGACTTTAACTTTAGCTACATTGCTTGAGCAAGCCTTAATTTCTTTCTTCTGCAATTTACTACCTGCTCCTCCCTCAAATATATTTTATTAATTCCATCATCTTATGCAAGTAAAATATTCTTCGTGCGACTTCATACGGGATCAATCGGGTAGAGTGTTCTACTCATTAAAACTGAGCTGTTTTTGTACTTCCTTTTGAAATTCCTCTCTATCCTATCCAGCACCCTATCGCCATCTTCATAGGTTAAAGAGGATAGCATTACAGCAAATTGCGTTCCGCTGAATCGGGTAACAGCGTCCCCCCTGCGCAGGCTATCAACTAGCACTACTTCTAGTGCTGACATTGCCCTTTGCAGCATTTCCGGCGGGAGTTCTCTATTATCTTTGTGGCTAATCTTGATTAGACCAACAAAAATTGATAGACCCCGTCGCTCCGCCGCCCTAGCTTCTAGCCTGTAAAGGTTCTTAAATACCTCATAATTACATAGAAATGCCTTATCGGTATCATCGCTTTCTTTTAAGTCTTCTTTAATTGTGATAATATCTAATTCGTCGCCTTTTAAACCTGATGTAATCTCCTGATACAGTCCACGTAAAGAATCGGACGTCCTAACGCCGAGTTCCTTATAGAACATATTATTTACATCTTCATAATGTGCTATCGCCTGTTCCTGCTTGCCAATCGTTGCAAGTGCTCTAATTAGATTCTCATGCAACCTTTCCTCAAACGGCATGAATTCGACCGCACGTTTACATATGTAGACGATCCGCTCATAGCGGTTCTGCCTCTTTAGCAATGCTATTAACTTATATGCGCAGTCAAGGTATGCACTGCGATAATATTCGTTCAGGGAAATTACCCATTCTTCAAATGAGGATTTCGGTAGAAATTCGCCTTTATATAGATCAAGTGCTTTCTCATAGAAATCGATTTTTTCCGTATCGCCAATATTCGGATTAGCCGCTAAATTCCTAAACTTCTCCATCTCTTCAATATCGACAACGCAGGGGTTATCATTATTCCAAGAATAGACCCCTCTTTTAATCTTGATATATGAAATTTTCTCCCCAGGATTGTCAAGCGCTTTTAATGTATTTCTTAGTCTGTAAGCAAGATTCTTGAGTGCATTGGCTGGATTCTCACTTTCCTCATCCGCCCATAATGCATTCATAATATCATCCTGAGTTAGTTCCTTATTCCTATTAGCAATCAGGAATCCCGCAAGATTACACACTTGCTTCGTTCTGCTAATGTCGGCGGATAGGACTTTACCATTCCTAGTTATATACAGTCCGCCAAGCATTTGAATCCTGATTATATTATCCATTTCACTCAATCCGTTCCACCTCTTTTAATGAATGTGAATTCTTTTACTGCACCCGAATTTACATATTATTATATCATAATTCTCCGTTTTTTTCATCTACTTTGTCATATGCAACAAATGATTTAACACCGAATTCACATCTTGTTGCCTAATTGATGAACGGGGAATCCCTTTTTTCGATATAATCTTTTACTTCGTACTTTCCGGTAACAAAATCATATTGATATACATAGGATTTGCCTAATTGCGGCACGGTAACAAAGGAAATTATCTCCCTATTCGCTCTTGATAAAAAGATGGTTTCCCCCGTTTTAATGCCAAAGTCATAGCTAATTCTCTTTAACGCATATGACTTTCTATTATTTTTGCCCACCAATAGCAAGCTCTCCCCCGGTTCGATTATTGTCGTGGGGAATGCCCATTTATCAAGCTTGCCCGGATTGTCACTTAGGAATAGTCCCTTTGTCGATACTTTTTCATTCGTTGGATTGTGGATTTCTACCCATTCGTCCGATCCTTTATTGTATATTCGGCTAATTTTCAGCCCGTCATCTACTATGCGATCAACGATAACTTCAATTTCAACTTTTCCGTCTACAACATCTTTATTTGATATTTCCACCCTGCTTTCATCAATGCGGTTGCCGTTTATGAGCATATGCGAAAATGCGAATCCCTCCATAGCCTGCGCATCGATAGTGACGCTATTCTCGGTGAAATACCTGTTCTTTATGTTGCCATCGCCAATTAGCTCCCTCGTATTTAGGTGAATCCTCGCTCCGTCATCTCCATTAACATTCACCTCATACATATCCGTATAACCATATAAATCCCCCAGGCTGGACACTATATGCGAAAAGCGACGATTAGCAAAACTCCTAATATCCCTGTGTTGGCTCTGCACATAATTAATATCGCCCCATTCATAAATTCCGCTATTATACGATGTGGTAAGCTCGTTATACATTAGTTTCATCTTCTCATCAATGGCATCACTAACATTCTGCGGACTCATCGCACCATCTGCTAAATCGCATAGAATATTCGTGAATTTCTCGACTACATCGTCACGTTCCCTTAATGCTTTGAATAGGGCGGTTCCGCCGCCCTCATCATTATTTAGTCCAAGCAATCTTTCTATTGTTTTCTGATTCGGCGGCGCTCCATATAATCCCCATGCGAATTCCGCATCATATAGTAGATAGCGCCATCTGCCGTCAAGATATTCATTATCTAGTTCTGCATTTTCCTGCGGATAATACCTCCATGCCTTTTGATTCCCCCGTGGCCAATCCCTATTATCAATGAAAGTCTGTATCGCACAGTACATCAAGTAATTATCTACATCAAGGAGTTGTTCCAATTCAGCGAATACTGCGTCATCGGTTAAGTCCCTCTTATGATAGGAATACATCTGATTGAAGTCATTATAGGCGCCATCGTCACCACGTGAAACTTCATGTCCGTAACTTTCGTTATTTTCGTAAACATCGACTATCGCAAAATTCTTATCAGGCGCCCGATATGTGTCCTTTAGGTAATTGTCATCATACGATTCATGCAACCATGCGAATCCGTGGTACTCCCCATTTAGGAATACTGCAACTGGAGTGTGCCCCTGAACATCGGGGAATCCTGCCTCTTTAGCTAGTTGTGCGGATAATTCATCACGCAAGAATGCATACGGGCGATCGTTTGCACTCGTACGTAAAACTATTCTATCGTACTCCGTTATCGGTGTCCCGTATTCGTCATTCGCATTGTCACTGGGGAGGAAGTTATATTTGAATTTACCGTCGGTATCGTATATCTTTCTTGCAATTAATCTGAATGAGCGTGGATCATATGCACGTGACCATCCGCCATGCACACGTATTCCTGCGCCTTGTGAAATTACCCTCGTTCCGTCCTGCTCAAATACTTCTACATAAACGGGGCGCTCACTCTCGATCCCTCTCATATTATAATTCGCTGGCGCTGGCGGATCGGGATTCATATCGCCAGTTTCTTTCTTATATTCGTCTCGGAGCTTCCCCTCGACCATTATTCCGTATTCATAGTCATATAGCCCGTACGGATCGGTAGTAAGGGAAAATACTAATGTGTTAAACCTCTCGCCGACGTCTTTACCCAGAAAATATGTATGTGTGAGCGAATCATCACTACCGTCTTTATAAAATGCCTTTATCCTCAATGCCGTTGCCCTCGTCCTATTTCCTGCCACTAACTTAATCGGCTTATCGTATTTCTTGCCGTTATCAGCTGACGGCTCCGAACCATCGGTAGTGTAGTATATATCGGCATTTGCTTGCCGTCTCTTACTGGTGGAAATCACAACATTAATATCGCCACTATAAAAGAAATCGTTATGTGATAGTAATATCCCCTCAGAAAATGGTTCTATCTCCTCATCATCGTCGCCCTCTTCAATATCGGCATTGCCCATCTTCCTCATATCATCAAGGTATGATTTGCTAAAAATCTGCCCGAACTTCCCCCTGCTGAATGTAAGTGACGACACCAGCAATAGGGCAAGCATTATAACCGCAAAGCTCTTTTGTTTCATTTATGCACCTCAAGCCTCTCAATATCTATAATCTAGTTCTATGCCATTATGATTCTATTCTATCTTAACAAGTTTTTAAGGTGTTTTCAAGTATTCTATACAATAAAAGATATGCAAAATGAAAATTTTTAGTTAAACATGTTGAAAGCAGCACATCAAAATGGTATACTTATATAGCTTGAGTATGTAGTAAATCGATTACAAAATGGGGAGGATGCTTATGAGAATTAATAAGAAACGTGTTCGCCATGAACATAAGTATATCATCACCCCGATGATTTATAAGATAATATCGGATCGTTTATCTCTATTCCTACCCCACGACAGCAATAGTAATGATGATGGGACATATCGCATTAGCAGCCTATATTTCGATGATATATACGGTACCGCTTATAGCGAAAAGCATGACGGCATTGCCAACAGGCAGAAGTTTAGAATACGATGCTATAATAATAGTGACACGCAAATTAAACTTGAATGTAAGGGTAAGCTGAATTCCTATGTATATAAAGAAAGTGAGCTAATCACACGTGAGCAATATGACAAGATTCTGCGTGGCGATTTATCATTCTTATATCATCACGATAGGGAATTGCTACATAGATTCTATCAGCAAGTTAGAACAAGGGGATTATCACCGAATGTTGTGGTCGATTATAAAAGGGAGGCTTTCATATCGCCACTCGGCAACACACGAATAACATTCGACACTAATATTAAAGCAAGCACATTGGACCATGATTTATTCAGCGAAAATCAAGTTCTTATGAGCGCACTGGATGAGAGTAACATTGTGATGGAAATAAAATATGATGAATATTTGCCGCCATATCTTAAGGATTTAATTTCAGGGCAGGGGATCATTTTGCAACCCGTATCAAAATATGTATTATGTCTAGACAAGAAAGTTGAGGTAAAACACCATGGATAGTTTTAAAAGTATATTGAAAGATGGCTTTGCAATATCGGAGAATCTGCAACAATTGACAGTACCCGCCGTAATTACATCGCTCGTGATTGCTCTTATTTGCGGATTGATAATTTATTTTACATACCGATTTTTTTATAGGGGAGTCGTATATAGCGATAACTTCAACGTGCTACTAGTAATGATTTGTGAGGTAACAGCATTCATTATCATGACAATTAGTGCGAATCTCGTTCTTTCGCTTGGAATGGTCGGTGCGCTCAGCATTGTGCGATTCCGTGCGGCAGTAAAAGATCCGCTCGACGTTGGTTTCTTATTCTGGGCAGTTGCCGCCGGGCTAACCGCCGGTGCGGGGCTATATTTAGTAGCGCTGCTCGGTACGATATTTATTTCAGCAATTTATGCACTATTTAATGCATTTAAGACCGATAATAAGAGTTATCTTCTTGTAATGCGGTACGATAAGAATGACGAATCCTATGTGAACGATCTGCTCAATCAAATTAAATACAGGCTAAAGAACAAGACTACAACTTCCTCCATTACTGAAATAACAATTGAATTGAAAATGCGTGGGAATGATACTTCTTTCCTAACTAAATTTGAAGATAGCGGCAAGTTCGATAGTGTCGTTCTACTCGAATATTCGGGCGATTTCATCAAATAAAACCAAAACAGGTACGGTCTGAACCGTGCCTGTTTTTTTGCTATCATGACAATTAGCTTTTATCGCCCGGTTTAAATATCAATGCCACCACTAGCCCGAATACTATGGCGGCGGCTATCCCGGCCGACGTCGCCGTTAATCCTCCGGTAAATGCACCAATTAATCCGTCCTCGGTGACTGCCTCTCTAACTCCTTTTGCAAGCATATGCCCAAAGCCGGATAGGGGTACAGTCGCCCCTGCACCAGCAAAATCAACTAGCGGCTGATACCAGCCAATGCCGCTTAGTACAACTCCCAAAACAACGAATAGCACTAGGATTCTAGCAGGGGATAGTTTAGTATAGTCAATTAGCACTTGTCCAATTGCACAAATAATGCCGCCAATTAAAAAAGCTTTGCCGTATTCCATTAAAATTTCCATCTTCAACCCTCCGAATATGAGTTTCTATATCGATATTACTACTCGCTTTTATTACTAATATGGATCGCATGGGCTATTCCCGGTATGCTCTCCCCCTGATCGACACTTGTCGGCGACATTAATGCTCCAGTAGCAACAAAGAGAACGTCCGATAAAATGCCGTCCTTGACCTGATCAAGAATATATCCGCATAGAACGCTTGCCGAACAGCCGCATCCCGATCCGCCAGCGTGGACATCTTGCTCATCTAAATCGTAGAGCATTAAACCGCAATCATTGTGATTTTCCGTTATATCAATGCCGTCACGATTAAGCAAGTCGATTAGCAATTCAGAACCGACTTGACCTAAATCGCCCGTTAATATTAAATCGAAATCTTCGGGTCTTTTCCCCGTATCGGCAAGATGTTGCCCGATTGTGTAATGTGCGGCGGGCGCCATTGCAGCTCCCATATTATTGACATCTACAACGCCCAGATCCATTATCTTACCAATAGTGACTGCCCTAATGAATGGCGGCGCATTCTTCTTATTTATTACAACTGCGCCCGATGCCGTCGCCGTCCACTGTGATGTGGGGGTTCTCTGTCCGCCGTATTCAAGTGGGAATCTGAACTGCTTCTCCGCTGAGCAAAAATGCGACGAAGTTACTGCCGCTACATTGATGGCTACATCATTATCGATGAAGATCCCCCCCATGGCGATGCTTTCCGCCATTGTCGAACAGGCTCCATATAGCCCGATGAACGGAATCTCCAGTTCACGCAGTCCGAATGTTGTTCCTATGCATTGGTTGAGCAAATCACCAGCAAAGATGAAATCTATATCGGATGGGACTAGATTCGCTTTAGAGATAGCCTTGCTAACTGTGTCTTTTTGTAGTCTACTCTCCGATTTTTCCCATGTACTTTCCCCGAATGTATTATCATCGTTCACAAGGTCGAAGTGCTTGCCTAATGGGCCTTCTCCCTCCTTTTTCCCTACTATTGATGCATATGACGCAATTGAGGGGGAAGTATTTAATATGATTGTATTTTGTGATAATCGCAATGACATTTGCACACCTCCTAAACTAGCTTGAATATATAAATTATTAAGCCGTATATCACCGATGCCGTCACACCGTAAACAATTACAGGCCCGGCAATTGTAAATAACTTTGCGCCTAGTCCTAATATTAGCCCCTCCGCCTTAAATTCCAGCGCTGGCGCAACGACGGCATTGGCAAATCCCGTTATCGGCACCAATGTGCCCGCTCCCCCGTGTTTTGCAATATTGTCGTATAAATTAAGCCCCGTCAAAAGTGCGCTTAAAAAAATCAAAGTGATTGATGTGACAGTCCCTGAAAAGTAAGTAGAAATCCCCATCTTCTCATATGATGTCATCAAGAATTGCCCGAGCACACATATTAGCCCCCCTATGATGAATGCCATTGGTATATTGATATATGCTTTAGAATTTGGTGATGCTTTTTTTAGCATCTTATCATATTCCATTTTATCGACTGCCATAATATTACCTCCATTTTAACTGTTATTGCTATATTGTTTCACAATTACATGAGTTTATACACAAAAATAGTCCTCACTCCAATTAAAGTGAGGACTATTTAGATGTTGATAATTTTATGCAGTTAAATTATATCTACTTTTCGTCAGTTGCTGCGTCAGTTTTTTTAGGAATTCTTAGCTTCTTATGATAGATTTTTACCTTGATTTCTTCCTTTTTTTCCTGGAATTTCTCAGCATAATCTTCTTGCTTTTTCGTTAGCGACATATTTTCTTTCAATGTTTCCTTGATTTTATCATATTCGATAGCGCCCGATTTAACATCTTCAACTAGCATAATGATATGATAGCCCGTGTCCGTTCCAATTAGGCCCGTCATTTCATTCGGCTTCTTAAGTCCTAGTGATGCACTTGAGAATTCTTCTACATAGCTTTTACCCTGTTTAGTTACGACATATCCGTCGGGATAATTGACCACTCCCGGATCCTCGGACTTCTCTTTCATAATTTCATCAAAGTTTGAGCCATCTTTGTCAAGGCTATCAAGTACGGCTTGCGCTTTCGCCTCAATTTTCTTCAATGCCTCTTTGCGGAGATTGTCCGCACCCTCTTCGTCGCCCTCCGACCTTAATTCGGAGATTGCCTGTATATCTTCTTGTTCAAGCAATGTTAGGATATGTTTAACTCTCTTTGTTCCCTCGGGCACGTAGTAGATAATTTCGCCCTCGCCAAGGCAGTCTTTCTCAAATTGTGATGGCGATGTTTCGTATTGCGCTTTCGAAGATGCGACATTCTCATCATATGCCGTCTTAACATCTTCATCTTGAATGTTTATATCTTTCGTAATTTCTTCAAATAGCTTTTGCGATATGAATAATTCCATCTGATATGTTAGAAAACTCTCGTTACTATAACCGTTCTCCTCTAAGTATTCATCTATTCTCTTTTCGCCCTCTGCTTTGGCATCTTCTTCACTGAGTGAACTGTCCGATGCTAGCGCCTCCTCAATAAAGAATTCAAGCCAAGTATCCATCATTTCATCATAATCATTTGTTAATTCGGTATTTTCTTCTTCGGTCAGTTCCGATAGTCCCAGCTCATTTGCCCAGATCTTCTCAATTTTCTGATCGATTAGATAATCTATTACATATTGCCTGACTGATTCGGTATCTTCGGCGACATCTTCAGCGGTATCGTCCTCAATATTGTACTGTGAGAGGTAGAATCCATATTCCTCATTGAATTCAGCCAATGTGATTTTTTCCTTGCCGACCTTAGCGACTACTGTTTTTTCTTCACTTCTGTTACATGAAGAAAATAGCATAACAAAACACAGCAGAACGGATATTATCGAAATTTTTCTCATAAAATATTCTCCCTTGTTAGTAATTAAAGTTTATATACTATGAAAAATAGTATAACATACTTTTATGTTCATTTGGTGATTTTAAGGAAAAATTGCATTGCTATTTTAAAGTTTTGTCATATTGACGTAAAAATCACTGGATTTCGTGGCATATGCAACAAAACTTTGTCGAATTTTCGGGGCAAAATAGGGTTATTGTATATTTGACTAATATGCTGATAAAGTGTATAATTATTCTGTTATTGAGTGGGATGCCGTGATAAATTCACTCCTCACAAATTTATTCTGAATTTTGGTGATGATTTGGAGCTTCTAAAACAGCGGATTTTGCAAAGTGGGCACATTAGTTCTGATAATGTGCTAAAAGTTGATAGTTTCCTAAACCATCAACTCGATATTGCTCTCCTGTCTGAAATTGGCAAGGAGTTCTATCGTATTTTTGCGGACAATAATATTACGAAAATCCTCACAATTGAGGCATCGGGAATTGCTATTGCTAGCATGGCAGGAATGTATTTTAATGTCCCCGTCGTATTCGCAAAAAAGAACCAATCAAAGAATATTGATGGCGATGTTTATGCTAGCAGCGTTCAATCTTTTACCCACGGGAGGAAATACGATATAATGGTATCGAAGAAATTCCTATCCCATGATGATAGAATCCTTATCCTCGATGATTTCCTAGCACGGGGCAATGCCATGCTCGGTCTAATCGATATTGTGGAACAATCGGGCGCTAATCTGTGCGGCGCTGGTATCGTCATTGAAAAAGGATTCCAAGATGGTGCGACTCTACTAAAAGAGAAGAATGTGAATTTACATTCGCTCGCCATTATAGAAAGTATGGAAGATGGCAAATTAACATTCGGGTAAAACGTCGTTAAATAGTCATTGGCATATCCACTGGCTATTTCTCTATAAAACACAAAACTAATCTTAGGAGGATTACTAAATGAAAAGGATACTCTCTTTACTACTAGCCTCACTAATGTCTATTGCAATTGTAGGGTGTGGCAATTCCTCATCGGACGATTCTAACCAATCGGGCGGCGGGGACGCAAAGACTAATGTTAAAGTTGGATTTGTTTACATTGGCGTCCCAGGTGATGAAGGATATACCTATTCTCATGACCAGGCAAGGAAACAACTAGAAGAAGAATTAGGCGTCGAAACACTTGTTGTTGAAAATGTAGAGGAAGATGCAAGTTGCGCAACTTCGATTAGGGATTTAATCGACCGTGGATGCAATGTCATCTTCTCAAATAGCTTCGGCTTCATGGATTATACTTTAGAAGTTGCACAGGAATTCCCCGATGTGAAATTCTTCCACTGCTCCGGATACAAGACTAACGATAATATGTCCGCATATTTTGGAAGAATGTATCAAGCAAGATACCTTTCAGGCATTGTAGCAGGATTAAAGACTGAAACAAACAAGATTGGCTATGTTGCCGCTGTTGCAATTCCAGAAGTTGTGAGAGGTGCTAATGCATTCGCTTTAGGTGTTGCAAGTGTCAATCCTGAGGCTACTGTTGAGATTCTTTTCTCGGGCACATGGTATGACCCTAGCTTAGAGAGATCGGTTGCGAAAACGCTACTCGATAAGGGCTGCGACGTAATTGCACAACATCAAGATACTACCGCTGCTCAAGTTGCCGCTGAAGAATCCGGCAAATTCGCAATTGGATACAACTCATCAACTGCAAATGTTGCACCAAAGGCATATCTAACCGCTCCTATCTGGGACTGGAGTGTATATGTAATCCCCCAAGTACAGGCTATTATTGATGGCAAGTGGGAAGCATCTAATGAGTGGCTCCCGATGGATACTGGCATTGTTAAACTTGATGAATTAACCGACTTATGCGCTGAAGGTACTCAGGAGGCAGTTGACACTGCAAAGCAAAAAATTGCCGATGGCTTCGACGTATTTGAAGGACCTATCAAGGATAATGAAGGCAACGTTAGAGTAAAAGAGGGCGAAAAGCTGACTGATGAGGAAATGTTAGAACTAAATTGGCTTGTTGAAAATATTGTAGGAACATTGCCCGCCGACTAAATTAATTTGCACAATAATATGCCCCCCGACAGACCATAAATGTGGAAGGCGGGGGGCAATTTCCATAAAATATAATGCTAGGAGGATTAAATTGAGATGGATATTCCTTTTGTAGAGCTAAGGGGTATAAATAAGAAATTCGGCACCGTTGTAGCAAATCAAAATGTCAATATGACTATCAATAGGGGCGAAATACACGCTATCCTGGGCGAAAATGGCTCCGGCAAGAGTACGTTAATGAACATGTTATCAGGAATATATATGCCCGATAGTGGCCAGATCCTCCTTGACGGGCAGGAGCTGAAAATTACTTCTCCCGACGATGCAATTAATGCTGGGATTGGCATGATACATCAGCATTTTAAGCTTGTCGATGTTTTCTCCGCTAAGGAAAACATTACATTGGGGAAAAAGGACGGCCTATTCATTAAAGGCAAGGAATTAAGCAGGCAGATTAGGGAAATTGGCGATAAATATTCATTAAGAATTGACCCCGATAAAAAAGTATATAATATGTCCGTATCGGAAAAGCAGACGGTGGAAATTATCAAGGTATTATTCGGCGGCGCTCGTCTTTTAATCCTCGATGAACCGACTGCGGTATTAACTCCGCAAGAAATAGAGAATCTCTTTTCGATTCTGCGTAAAATGCGTGATGACGGCTGCGCAATTATCATAATCACTCATAAGATGGGCGAAGTCATGTCGATATCCGACCGTATCACTATCCTGCGCAAGGGCGAAAGCATCGCAACAGTAGACACTAAGGATACGGATGTTAAGTCTTTGACGGAAATGATGGTAGGGAGGGCAATCTCGCTCGAAATCAATAGGGTGACTACCGATCCCGACAAGGTAAAGCCGATCCTAAATGTGAAAGACCTCGTCGTTGAAGGCATCGGTAATCAGAGGATGCTTGACAATGTTTCATTTGAACTTTCCTCGGGCGAAATTCTAGGCGTTGCGGGCATTGCCGGCAGTGGACAAAAGGAATTGTGTGAAGTCCTTGCTGGAATATGCCGACCGAAATCCGGCAGTGCCGTATTCAAGGGTGATGAAATTATCGGGCTAAGTCCTCGTGAAATTATAAGAAAAGGCATTAAAACAAGCTTCATTCCTGAAGATAGGCTCGGAATGGGTCTTGTCGGTAATATGAATATCATTGATAATGTTCTGCTAAAAGAATATCATAATAGCAATAAGATGTTTATGAGCAGAAAAGGCTCTAAGCAAATTTCCGAACAAATTATAGAGAAATACGATATAAAGACACCGTCTGTATATCATCAAGTTAAGAAATTATCGGGCGGTAATATACAAAAGGTATTGCTCGGGCGTGAAATTAATTTGGCGCCGCAACTACTCGTAACGGCATATCCCGTTCGTGGGCTCGATATTGGTGCATCTTATCAAATTTACAACCTGCTCAATTCGCAAAAACAGGACGGAGTCGGCATTATCTTCATCGGCGAAGACCTCGATGTATTAATGGCTTTATGCGATAGAATAATGGTTCTATCCAATGGGGAAGTTATGGACATACTCCCTGCTGAAAAGGTAACAAAGGAACAACTCGGTATGTTAATGCTCGGGCATAAAATTTACGATACGGAGGAGCACAATGATTAAAATAGTAAAAAAATCTGAAGTGGCTGGTATTCGTGCAACTGCTTATCGCTTAATTGCAGTAGTGGGCGCATTAATCTGTTCTGCGCTATTGATGCTTGCACTTGGGCATAATCCAATAGAAGTGTTCTCCAACATCGTTAATGGCTCGATAATGACTAAGTACCGCCTAATTGAAACTCTCAGGAGGGCAATACCATTAGTGATTCTCTCACTCGGTATTTCCGTCGCTTTTAAGATGAAATTCTGGAATATCGGGGCGGAGGGGCAACTCTGCATGGGGGCATTCGGCGCTAGCTTTTTCGCATTATATTTCCCCGATATGCCGCAAATAGTGCTTCTGCCGCTGATGTTCATTGCTGCTATGATATGCGGCGGAATTTGGGCATCGATAGCATCGGTACTAAAATTAAAATTCGGCACAAATGAAACATTAGTTACTTTAATGCTCAATTATGTTGCCCTCAAATGGATATCATTCCTGCAATATAACCTTTGGCGCGATCCAGAGGCAAAGGGCTTTGCGCTTATACCTAAATTTTCTGAGAATGCTAAGCTGCCCAATGTTTTCGGCCTACATATCGGCTGGATAATCGCACTCGTATTTGCAATCATTATATATATCCTAATGAAACATACAAAGCTCGGATATGAAATTGAAGTAATAGGCGAAAATAAGAATACTGCCAATTATGCGGGAATGAATCTTAAAAAGGTCATGTTAACCGCCGTATTCATCAGTGGCGCATTATGCGGTGCCGCTGGAATGATTCAAGCATCGGGAGTGGAATATACGTTGAACGAACAAGTTTCCGGCGGAATGGGCTTCACTGCTGTAATTACCGCATGGCTTGCAAAATTGAGCGCACCTGCTATTATCGTCACATCTTTTCTTTTTGCAATGTTGCTGCGTGGCGGTGATTTCCTACGTGTGCAAATGCAAATTCCATCGGCGGTATCGGATATTCTACAAGGTATAATTCTATTCTTCGTTCTCGGTTCCGAATTCTTTATACAGTATAAATTCGTATTCACAAGAAGAAAAGCATCATAAGGAGGAATGACTATGGATGCACTAGCATTATTTTTGCAAACGGCAATTCAAATGGGCACACCAATGCTTCTGGCGACAGTTGGCGGAATTCTATGTGAGAAGTCGGGTCACCTCAACCTCGGTATTGAAGGAATGATGCTCATCGGCGCCGTAATGGGCTTTAAGATAGGTCAAGTTAGCGGCAATCCCGTTCTAGCAATACTTGCCGCCGCCATCTCGGGCGGACTGGGCGCATTAATTTATGCCATCATAACGGTCACACTACGTGGCAACCATATCGTAACGGGGCTAACCTTAACAATATTCGGCACGGGGGTCGCAAATTATATAGGGAAGTCAATTGTAGTGCCATCTCTCCCCGAAAGTGTAAAAGCACCTTTTCGCTCAATTAACATACCTTTCCTATCAAATATACCCATTCTCGGCAAGTCGATATTCAACCAAAGTATCTATGTTCATCTTTCTATTGTAATCGCCATTCTCGCCTATATCTACCTTAATCGGACAAGGCTCGGGCTGAATCTTCGCAGCGTGGGGGAGAATCCTGCCGCCGCCGATGCATCGGGAGTTAATGTTGATTTATATAAATATGTGCATATCGTAATAGGCGGCGCACTATGCGGCATTGGTGGATCGTACCTATCAATTGTTGAAATTGGCTGGCGTGACAATCTTACCGCCGGTATCGGCTGGATCGCCGTCGTGCTAATCATCTTCAGCACATGGAATCCACTCAAGGCAATGTTCGGCGCTTATTTCTTCGGCGCACTTCGGGCACTTGGATTCCAACTGCAAAGCATTAAGCTACCATTCACGGGCAAAACGGTTTCAGTGCCGATTCAATTGCTTGATATGATACCGTATATAGCAACTATCATCGTATTAGTGCTGATTACAATACGTAAAAAGGAAGAAAATCAAGCACCGGCAAGTCTCGGCTTATCTTATTTTAGGGAAGATAGATAAATAAAGAACAGCCCTCTTAAAATTTAAGAGGGCTGTTCTTCTTTTATTATGAAAATCTTATAGCTTGCTATTATTTAATATGCAATTATTATGCCGCCATCGTCACCATATACAGTGCTCAGTCCGCCACCTTTAAAGATGTGAATATCTTTAAAGCTATATAGATTCAGCAATTCGTCTTTAATCCTGAGCGCCTTTTCCTTAGCATTTATATGCGTGATAGCAAGAACAGTATTCTTGAAATCAATATTGCTTTTCCCGATTATCTCAATTAATTTATCGAATGCTTTTTTCTTACCACGAACTCTTTCCTTAACTACTATATTGCCATCACCATCATCGCCCATTATCGGCACAATGTGGAGCGCCGTCCCGATAAGACCGGTTAACGGGCTAACTCGCCCATTCTTAACCAAGTTATCAAGCGAATCAAGCACGAATATTGTCTTTAAGTTATCGATATATCTATTCACTTCATCAACAATTTTAGAAAAAGATAGTTTTTCTTCTAACAGCTGCTTAATTTTAAGCACAACAAGATTCTGCCCTGCTGCCGCCGATTTGCAATCGAAAACGTGAATTCCCCCCTCGTCCTTACTTTCTTCCGCTATCCTTTTAGCGATAATCGCACTATTATGTGAGCCGCTAAGTTTAGAAGAAATCGTAACTGCAAATGCATTCATCCCTTTTTTGAATGCCTCCAAATAATCGTTAGGCGACGGGCACGATGTCGTAATTTTATCTTTAGATGCTTTCATCTTATCAATCAGAACATCAATATCAAGATCCTTATCCACTATTTCTTCGCCGCTAATATTTATATTGAATGGAACTCTAATTAAACTATCTTCGCTGGGAAGTAGCTCGTCATTAAAATCAAGACAACTATCCGAAATAATTATATTCTCCATCTTATTCCTCCGCTTCTTCTACTGCCTTTATGCTTAAAGTTGTAACTTAAATTATACATTGAGCATCCTTATATGTCAAGAAATAAACGGTATACTATTACCCTACAATAGATATTTATAGATTATTCATCTTGCATACCTAAAATTAAGACTTCACACTTTCTATTATGTGATATTTAGTGTATAATTAAAAGTATCTATAAATATTATTGGAGGAGATAATATGAAGAAAAAAAGATTATTCGTTGTCGTCGACTTTCAAAATGATTTCGTTACTGGGAGTTTAGGATTCCCAAAAGCTAAGGATATTGAAGAACATATTTGTAAAAAGATAAAAGAGTATCGTGAGAATGGTGATGAAATTGCTTTCACATTCGATACCCATGACGATAGCTATATGGAATCGCAAGAGGGCAAGAATCTGCCAATCCCACATTGCATTAAGGGAACGCTGGGGTGGGAATTATATGGCTGCGCAAAGGATTTAATTGCCGACGGTGATAAGCGATTTGAAAAAGGGGCATTCGGCTCGGTAGAATTCTTCGATTACCTTCGGGAACGTGATTATGAAAGCATTGAGCTTGCCGGTCTTGTCACTAACATCTGCATTATTTCCAATGCCATTCTAGCTAAAACGGCATTGCCAGAAGTTGAAGTTATAGTTGATGCTGATTGCGTCGCAAGTGCTGACGATGCTATTAATGAGAAAACTCTTGACGTGTTAGAGGGGCTGCACGTTAAAGTCGTCGGAAGGAAGTAGGCGCATTATGAAGCAACAAAATCTAGCCATGCTATGTGATTTTTACGAATTCACAATGTGTAACGGCTATTTCCAAAATGGATTCTATGAAGAAACCGTATATTTCGATATGTTCTTTCGCAGCGTTCCCGACGGTGGCGGATTCGCCATTGCTGCTGGACTTAATCAGCTAATTGATTATATTGAAAATTTGCATTTTGAAAAAGAAGATATTGAATTTCTGCGTTCTAAGGGGATATTCAACGATGATTTCCTAAAATATCTTTCGACGTTCCGCTTCACGGGGGATATTTTCGCGGTTCCAGAGGGGACGCCCATCTTCCCCAATGAGCCAATTCTAACCGTTCGTGCTAAGGCGATTGAGGCACAATTGATTGAAACATTCGTCCTGTTGACGATTAACCACCAGTCACTCATAGCGACGAAAGCTAATCGTGTCGTACGAGCGGCAAAGGGACGATCCGTATTTGAATTCGGTTCACGCCGTGCCCAGGGCGCTGACGGTGCAATTTTGGGCGCACGTGCCGCCTATATCGGCGGCTGTGATGGTACTGCTTGCGTTCTATCCGATCAGCTATATGGCGTTCCTGCCGGTGGAACAATGGCACATTCGTGGGTGCAGATGTTCGACTGCGAATATGATGCATTCAAGACATATTGCGAACTTTATCCACATAATGCGACCCTGCTTGTTGATACTTATGATGTGCTTAAAAGCGGCATACCGAATGCAATTCGTGCCTTTAAAGAAGTGCTAATTCCAATGGGCATTACCGAGTGCGGAATACGGCTTGATTCGGGGGATATCACCTATCTATCTAAAAAGGCGAGGGAGATGTTAGACGATGCTGGTCTTACCGATTGCAAAATAGTAGCATCGAATTCGCTTGATGAATATATCATAAGGGATTTAATCACGCAAGGCGCAGAAGTCGACGTATTCGGCGTTGGGGAGAGATTAATTACATCAAAGAGCAATCCTGTTTTTGGCGGTGTATATAAGCTTGTCGCCATTGAAAAAGATAATGAAGTCGTGCCAAAAATCAAGGTGAGCGAGAATATTGGCAAGATAACTACCCCACATTTCAAAAAAGTTTATCGCTTATATGAAAATAAAACTGGCAAGGCTATCGCCGATCAGATATGTATTCATGATGAAACCATTGACGATGGGGAGCCTCTTGAAATTTTTGATCCGCAGGCAACATGGAAGAGGAAGATAGTAACGGACTTCACTGCACATGAATTGCTAATTCCTATTTTCGTTGATGGGAAAAAAGTCTATGAAAGTCCCTCTCTTGAGGAAATCCGCACATTCTGCAAGATGCAAGTCGACACATTATGGGAAGAAGTTAAGCGGTTTGAGAATCCGCATAAATACTATGTTGATTTATCGCAGAATTTATGGGATATTAAGCATGGAATGTTAATGAAGAAAAACTGCCCTGAACCGTAATATTTGACCTGCCACGGTTCATAATAATAGCGGGGTGATTATTATGAACTTTTCCAATTTAGATGATATGCCACTAGGATTCGGCATGGCATTAGCGCAAGACATTGATGCTATGAAGCAATTTTCAAAATTGCCAGTTAGCAAGCAAAAGGAAATTATCAGTAAAACACGTGATGTGAATTCACGTCAAGAGATGAAGGCATATGTTCAGCAGCTCCGCGATCACGATTTTAGCTTGTAATAAGAAGTCCGCCCAACATTAAAGGTTGGGCGGGCTTTTATGTGGGGGGTGAATTTAGTCCGGTTCTTGCTCCTATATTCTAGGATTTCTAATATACATATTATTTCTTATATAATTTCTCTAACTCCTCTAACTTTAAAGTATATTCCTTATCGTATT
>CALLQQ010000095.1 GCA_938014915.1 uncultured Clostridia bacterium | reverse complement strand
GTAAGGAAGGAAACTAAAGATGAGCAAAAAGTATAGCATTGATCCGAATAAACCTATTATCGCCCTAACATTTGATGATGGACCTAATACGACAACCACGGTTGAAATGCTTGATAAACTAGAAAAATATGATGTAGTTGCATCGTTTTTCGTAATCGGCAATTACATTGACGATAGTACAAAAGAAGTGATTAAAAGGGCATATGATATGGGGTGTGAAATTAATAATCACTCACGTACCCACAAATCAATGACGTCGCTCACGGCACAGGAAATTAAAGAAGAAGTTGAATATACTGATAACAAGGTATATGAAATAACGGGCGAGCGGACGAAGTTTTTCAGACCGCCCTATATTGCTGCAAATGACATTGTATACGATTCGGTAGATTTGCCGTTTATTTGCGGTATAGGATCTACTGATTATGAAGATGACGTATCACCGCATGAGCGTTCATCTGTAATATTAGAGCAAATTTCCGATGGCAGTATTATTCTTCTACATGATTTTGATGGCAATAGCAAAACCGTCGAAGCTATGGATTTACTAATTCCTGCTTTAATCGAGCAGGGCTATCAATTCGTCACGGTATCGCAACTCTTTGAGGTTAAAGGTATTGAACCGAGCCTTGAAAATGGTGTTATATATACTGTCGTAAAATAAATGGGAAATTATACTTGATGAAGATAGCATTATAGTATATAATAAAAACACATACTACCGCTCACCGTCTGCGGGATATAAATGTACGTTGAATGCATTCGGACCTACTTCTGCTTTTTTGTAGAAGTAGGTCTTTTATTAACAGCTAAAACAAAGATAGGTGTAAATGTTTTCACCTATCTTTGTTCAAATTAAAGCGGATTTATAGTTTTAATTGGGTCAACCCATTTTCCATCCTTTTTAACACCGAAATGCAGATGCGGATCTTCCTTCACTTCGATTTCAGCAGTTTATCCAACGGAACCGATCACTTGACCAGCCTTAACCTCTTGATCGACTTTCACCGTGACGCCAGCGGATAAGTTGCAGTAATGCGCTTCAAGCCCATCGCCATGATCGATTACGATACAAATTCCCCATAGCGGATCTTCCTTAATCGCTTTCACCGTGCCATCCGTCATCGATTTAACATTGTCGCCGATTGTAGCAGCAATATCGACGCCGTCATGAGTTTTCCAAGAGCCAAGTGTTTTAGATTTCACAAGTTCACCATTGCTGAATGGATTGATAATTTCACCGTTGAGCGGCATTACCATTGGTTGTGAGTTCTTAATCGGCTTATTTGCAGGCTTAGTAGAAATAGATTCGTTTCGTGATGTTGTTGTAGTTGCCTCCGTTGTCGTTGTAGTAGTTGTTTCTTTTGGGATGTCATGCTGCTTGCGATCGACAGCATCGGCATCGTCATCATTGGGGAATCCCCATTCATTTGGACTCGATGTAGTAACTTGCATATTTAAATTTTGATCATCGCTCGATAGTCTATCGAGTGACCGATTATAAGCTATGAAAGCTGCAACCCCAATAGCTAATAGACTACAAAATAATGTAATGTAGAAGCCCTTTCCTGCGACCATTTTTGAAAACCTTGAGTCTGAGAAGTTTATTTTTTTCATTTTGCGTTCTTTCCTTTCAGAAAATACTTGTAGCTTTTTATACTAAATTTTCACCACTCTAAAAGTAGTTTTAACAGCTTTTACTGTTTTATGCTATGATAATTTAAATTTTGTTGATATTTATTTTTTTACTGGCGAGTGTATCGTCATGAATACAATCTCTCCAATATCTAGTTATTATTATTTTGGACTGATTTATTATTTTTATACTAAAAAAGATGCAAAAAACCCCATGCTAATTAGCATGGGGCGAAGAATTCGCTTTAATTCAATTATGATTTAGACTCTTTGCGCTTAATATATATAAGATTAATGTTTAAGTTGTTTCTTCTTACCGACTTAACATCGAAGCAGTTTAAAGAACTAATGAAAGGAGTGAGCTTGACAAATCCATAATTGCGAACGTCGAAGTCGGGGAATCGCTTAATAAGAGTATTCCCGATGTCGCTGAGCGGGCTCCATCCATCATCGTCGGATGTTTCATCGACTATTGATAGGATAGCTTCTTTAACAATTTCACGGGGAGTCACAACGGCATCGAGCGGTGTCGACCCATTCGTATTTACATCGGCAGATCCTTCTTGCTCATTACCATTAAACACAAGGCTCTTTGCCAAGACTTCAAGATATTTAAATTTATTACATGCAGTGATGAAAGGTGTAGGAGTCTTTCTTTCGCCCATTCCAACTACATACATGCCCGATTCACGTAATCGGGAGGCTAACCGTGTAAAGTCGCTATCGCTTGATACTATGCAAAACCCCTCCACATTGCCCGAATATAGGATGTCCATAGCATCGATAATCATAGCCGAGTCGGTCGCATTCTTCCCAGTAGTGTATCCGTATTGCTGAATCGGAGTTATCGAATGGTTGAGAAGTATATTCTTCCACGAACTAAGAGAGGGCTTTGTCCAGTCACCGTAAATCCTCTTATATGTTATTATACCGTCGTTCGACAATTCATCAAAAATGAATCTAATATACTTGTCGGATACGTTGTCTGCGTCAATAAGCACAGCAAAACGCCTGTCATTCATAATATTTGCCTCCTGTATTATAAATCGTAAAGACCTAAATTAATTTGCAATTTTCATCTTATATCGTATTTTCCACTAGCATTCATATAACACGGATAGATTATTAGTTTAACATATAAGCATTATATTCATTTACACTATAACATAAATATGGTCCAATTGCAATAACAAAGATTAAGCTATCGTTATTTGAATGTCGCAGTCGCCCCATGACAAATGAAAGATATATATTATGCACTATAAAATGCCTACTATCATATTATATAATACCATTTATTCGTATTTGGAGATTGATAATTATATGGAGGTAATACCATTGCCTAATAAAAATGAAAAAACGTTTTTAGTCGCTGGTGGTGACTTGCGGCAAATATATCTAGCCAATTGTCTTGCGGCTAAATATAAGGTATACGCGGTCGGTTTTTCAAGTAATCTTATGGAATCGGGCGATTTAATTTTACTTGATAGCAAGCTAAAACTTGATAAAAGGGTGGACTACATCATTTTACCAATACCAGCAACGACGGACGGCATAACCGTTCATGCGCCGTATTCAGGCGGCACAATAGACCTAAAAGGGATTCTATATATGTTAAAGAGAGGCGGAACAGTATTTACTGGAAAGGCAACCGAGGAACTCAAAAGGCTCTGTGAACAGAACGAACATACATTAATTGATTATCTTAGTCGTGAGGAATTGTCGGTGCTCAATGCAGTCCCAACTGCTGAGGGCGCCATTCAGATAATGATGGAAGAAATGGCGACAACTATATTTGGTCAAAATGTTCTTGTTGTCGGTCACGGTAGAATAGCCAAGGTCCTAATGCGGTATTTATCAGCATTCGGAGCGAATGTCGACGTAACAGCACGCAAACATTCGGATTTGGCATGGGCTGATATTAATGGATGCACGGGCATTCATTTATCGAAAATTACTCCGTACTTATCAAAATATGATGTAGTGATAAATACAGTACCAGCAATGCTCTTTGATGAGGGCAAGTTATCTATGCTGAAGAAAGAATGCCTAGTCATCGACCTAGCATCCAAGCCTGGCGGCGTCGATTTCGATATGGCGAAGAATATGGGCATAAAAACGATTTGGGCACTATCACTCCCGGGTAAGGTAGCACCAATTACCTCCGGTAAGATAATATGCGATACAATCCTAAACATTTTAGAAGAAAGGGGTGAAAGTTGATGTACGATAAACTGGAGGGCAAAAGAGTAGGATTTGTAGTTTGCGGTTCATTCTGTACGTTCATTCCTGCATTTGAGCAAATGAAAAGGCTAGTTGCTATCGGGTGTGATGTTACGCCGATCATGTCTTTTAATGCAAGCTCCCTCGATACAAGATTTGGTAAGGCAAGAGCGCATATTGATATGTTAGAGGGTATCACGGGTAAAGAAGTGATACGCACTATCGTCGATGCTGAACCAATTGGACCTAAGGCGCTGCTCGATATAGTAGTTGTCGCACCATGCACGGGCAACACCCTTGCGAAACTTGCGGCAGGGATAGTCGACACACCGGCGACAATGGCGGTGAAGTCCCATATACGGAATTTGCGACCCGTGGTAATTGCAATTGCAACTAACGATGCACTATCAGGTGCTGCAAAGAATATCGGCATATTGCAAAACTATAAACATTATTACTTTGTTCCCATGTCACAGGACGACTATGAAAATAAACCAAATTCTATGATAGCGTTGTTTGATTTAATTCCTGATACAGTAGAAGCAGCATTTGAGGATAGGCAACTTCAACCTTTAATTAGATGATAGATTTAACAGTAGACAATTATTTTATTAACTTTGAATTCACCTTTGAATTTGCTTAATATATTACAATGAAATACAAGGCGGTCGTTAAGACGATTGCCGGCATGAGTATATTTGTTTAACAATAATAATTGTTAATAGTTTGATAGCAATTCAGCAAGAAAGGTGTCAGAAATGAAACAACAAGGAATTAGTAAACTTGATTTAAAACGGCAAAACCGAATGCAAATATTAAAACTATTGAAGCACCAAGGACCAACATCTAGGATTGATATAGCCACAACACTTGAGTTAACTAGGGCGGCAGTTACAATAATAATTAATGAAATGATTGAACAGGGCATCGTTAATGAGATTGGCGAGCAGAAAAGTCCTAATAAGAAACCAACAAGAGGACGTAAAAAAATCCTTGTTGATATTAACCATAATTATAAGTTCGCTATGGGAATCATGGCAGATAATGAGCAGGTTAGTATTGGACTCACTACGCTTGAAGGTGCAATTCTTGATAAGCGTAGCCTATTTTTTAATGATGATACTACATTTAGCCAGATTATTGATTTTATGCGTGATGGCATGGAAGAAATCAAGGATTATAATTGCCTAGATGAGAGCCGTATTTTAGGTATTGGATTTACAGTGACTACTGATGCTTGCGATAGATTAATGCTTAATATTGATAGTGACGGATATTTTGACTATTCCGTTATTAAGAGTGAATTTGATAAATTCACTTCACTCCCGATTTTATTCGATAACGCTATTAGCACCTTAGCATCGGCAAATATTGACTTTAATAAAGAGAAATCCATGATTCCACGTAATGCAGTATTGCTTTATTATGGGAATTCGCTCTATTCGGCTATTATACAAGGGAACGATCCGTTAAGGATGCCCGATAGAGATATAAATTTAATTGAAGAAATTAGAATCGGTGCAGATGGCGAAACGGCAAAAGATCTCATCACGCCGAATGCGATAGTTTCAAGAGTTAAGCGGGTATACTCTGATACGAATACACCTTTATTATATGAAAGCACTGTTGGCAATGTTGCCGATGTTAAGCTTGAGGATATATTCACATCATATGACCGTGGTGAAACGGCGGTAGTGCAAGTTGTAGATGAAATTCGTGAAGATATGCTCATTCTAATTAACAATATAATGTGCATTGTTAATCCCGATAAGATTATAATTCATGGCATGATGGGTGAATCTAAATATCTACTTGATCTATTGCTAAAAAGCCTAGATAATCATGATAGATTGAAAGATAAGATACTTCATAGCTGCGTCGGTAAAAATCTTGAGTTTCTTTCTGGTTGCTCGCTTGCAATTAGGGAATTATTCTTTACCAGGGGCGGTTTCGACATTTAAACTCATACTATAACAAAAAGGGCAGATACAATTACCGTATCTGCCCTTTCTATTATGATTTGATAACTGATAGATATTCGCCAAAGGCCCTCTCCCAATCAAGTGAATCCTGCGGTGAAAACGTCTTTACATTCTCATTATCTCTAATCATTTGCCTAGCTTGATTCCTGTCCCTAATTTCACCAAGCGCAATGAGCGCAGTAGAAATATTGCCGATAGCCGTCGCCTCGATGGGTCCAGCCACCACATTAATCCTGCAAGCATTGGCAGCTAATTGGCATAGGAATTCGTCTTTCGTTCCTCCGCCAAGAATATGAATTACATCATATTTTCTTCCCGTAATGTCGGAAATTTGCGACAATGAGTTCGCATATTCAAGGGCGAGACTTTCATATATACAGCGCATTACTTCCCCAATTGTTGTCGGAATAGGCTGGTTCGTATCTTTGCAATAATCCCTGATCCGTGATGGGAGATCGCCGGGCGATTCGAAACTTGCATGATTTGGATTGATGAAACATTTGAATGGTTCAGCCTCTAAGGCTAATTCCTCAAGTTCTGCATAGCTTAAATCGTCACCATCTCGCTTGAATTGTCTTCTTGATTCCTGTATCAACCATAGCCCCATAATATTTTTTAAGAAGGTAGTTTCATTATCGACGCCACCCTCATTGGTAAGGTTGTATTCATAACTTTTTTCATTGATAATAGGAGTTTTACTAAGAGTACCGAATAGGGACCATGTTCCGCAGCTAACATAGATGAAGTCATCACTTTTCGCTGGGGTAGCAGCAATAGCGGATGCGGTATCATGGCAACCAACGGCAATGACGGGCACTTGCGGAATTCCAATATCGTCGCAAATGTCTTTATGTAGGAGCCCGTAGCTATCACCAGCGTGAATTATAGGTGGGAATATATCTCTATTAATGCCAATGAGATCGATTAATTCCCAATTCCAATTATTCGTATAAGGATCGATTAGTCCCGTTGTAGTTGCTTCGGTATATTCGCTTTTTATCGCTCCCGTCAACATATATGCAAAAAGGTCCGGCACCATTAATAAGGATTTTGCACTATTTAAGAATTCACTACGGTTCAGCTTTAGAGAATAAAGTTGGAAAATCGTGTTGATTCGCATAATTCCAATACCTGATTGCATATAAAGTTGCTTTTTATCAATTAGCTTAAAGAGCTTTTCCGGTATGCCGATTGTGCGCTCATCACGGTAATGTACGGGTAGTTCGAGCAAATCCCCATCGGCACCGATTAAGCCGAAATCGACTCCCCATGTATCTATGCTAATAGCGTCAAATCCACCATTATCTTTTGCGATTTTCATTGCAGCCTTGATTTCACTAAAAAGATAGTTGAAGTCCCAATGAAGTGTAGAGTCAACGGTAATTGGCTCATTAGCAAATCGGTGGATTTCATTTATGGCGATCCTATCACCGTCCACCTGTCCAAGCATTGCCCTACCGCTAGATGCGCCGAAATCAAAGGCGAGAACACGCTTAGTCGACATTAGTTCACCTACTTACTATATTTCTTATATCCGGGGTGTTTGCCGGGTACATTAAAAACTTTACGTATATCAATACAAGCATCAATTTGCGATTTTGATAGCTCAACTGCGCCGCCCAATTGATGTGCGACAAGGCTCACTTTAGCGAAATGCTCCAGTGTTTCCATCTTATAATATGCGGTTGTTAAATCGACACCCATTGAAATAGCACCATGATTCTCAAGTAAAATGCAATCGTGATCTTGTAAGAATGGCACGAGTGATTCGGGTACTTCATCTGTCGATGGTGTTGCATATGGTGCAATTGGCACCGATCCTAGGAATATGATAGCCTCCGGCATTCTATATTGGTCGAGTGGAATGTGCGCAACAGCGAATCCAGTAGCAGTAGGCGGATGCGCATGGACGACTGCTTTTAAATCTGGGCGCTCTTTATAGCAACGAATGTGCATTTTTACCTCTGATGATGGTTTGTAATTTTCATTAACTTCGATAGCCTCACCTTTTGAATTCACCTTTATAATCATATCAGGAGTTAAGATAGCCTTGCTCACGCCGGTCGGTGTTGATAGGAAGGTATCTTCATCAAGTTTCACACTAATATTACCATCATTCGCAGCGACAAATCCTAGTTGCCATAACTTATGACCCACATCGCAAATTTGCTCCTTATATTGTTGCTCAGTCATTTAAAATTCCTGCCTTTCATAAATCGATATATTACTTGCAAATTAATTATACGACAGATACGGGGAATTGTCCATAACTAAACTTTAAAATAGAAGATTAAAACCAGCGAATATTGATTTTCTCATTGGCAAATGCTATAATTCTCATGAACGAACACATTAAAAAGAGGGATAATGTTTGAAAAAGTATAAAATTAGGATTGTATTATCTATTTTCGTCGCTAGTCTGCTGATAATTGCGTTGCTCTCATATAATCTTATTACGAGCAAGTCTTTGCATTTTCTTATCTTAATCGCTGTAATTGTAATAAATATATCGGCGATGCTAGTCGGCGCATTTTCTTATAAAAAGCTAAAGCTTAAAATAGCTTTACTAGAAGATGATGATATACTTTATTCGGAGCTGATTGAGAAGTTGCCGCTAGAAGTTGATGAAATTAAAATAAAAGAGAAAATTGAAGGCAGGACTTGCCTCATTACGGGTGGTGGCGGCACAATTGGGTCGGAGCTATCAACACAGGTAGCAAAGTTTAATCCGAAGCGGCTAATAATTATCGACATTTATGAGAATAACGCATACCACATTCAGCAGAAGTTGCTGCGTGAATTCGCAGAGCTGAATCTAGATATTGAGATTTCTTCAATACGTGATTTTAATAAAATGGACAGGCTATTTAAAAAGTACAATCCCGACATAATTTTCCATGCGGCGGCGCATAAACACGTGCCGATGATGGAGAATTCACCCGATGAGGCAATTAAGAATAATATCGGCGGCACATTGCATATTGCTAAATTAGCCGAAAAATATAAAGCCGAGGAATTCGTGCTGATCTCCACAGATAAGGCGGTAAATCCCACCAGTGTAATGGGCGCAACAAAGTATTGCTCTGAAATGATTGTTGGCGCTTTTGCCAGCCGGGCAAATCGGACGAAGTTTCTAACCGTTCGCTTTGGTAATGTAATCGGCTCAAGTGGTTCGGTGATTCCGCTATTCAAAGAGCAAATTTTAAACGGGGGACCGCTGACATTGACACATCCCGATGTTGAGCGATATTTCATGTCAATTTCGGAAGCGGTGCAGCTTGTTCTTCAATCAACTATATACGACGAGGGGACTTTTATTCTTGATATGGGCAAGCCCGTTAGGATAGCCGATCTAGCAAATGATATGATGGTTTTGTTCGGCTATAAGCCGAATTCCGGACATAATCCGAATTTCGGACATAATCCGAAT
>CALLQQ010000094.1 GCA_938014915.1 uncultured Clostridia bacterium | reverse complement strand
AATTCGATGAGCTAATTGAGAAAATTGCTGCTACGGAAAAAGATAGAGATGAAACGGTCGCTGAATGGACCGATCGGGTAAATCAGGGGAAGAATCAATTAAGCAATTTGGAAAATAAGCTTGAAAAGAAAGAAAGTCTAGCTATCGAGCTGAATAAAAGATTAGCGGAAAAAGAAGAACATATCAGCAGTTTGAGCGCCGAGCTAAATGAAGTTAATAACAAGAACATACAGTACGAGGCGCAAATTCGCCAGCATGAAGAAACAACAAGGGAAGTTGGCAATGTAATGCTTGATGCAAGACGCACTGCCGACAGTATAATTTCACAGGCGAATGCTACTGCCGCAAAAGCATATGATGAAATTAACGAATACAAATCCCAAGTGCAAGATGCACTGAATGTGCTTAAAGGCGAAATAACTCAGGTTGGCGCACATATATCGGAGCTTGCTAATGTGGGTGATGAAAAGATAGGACTCACTATAAGTGCGATTGATAAAGCAATTGGTGAGGCGGCAATCAAAGAAGAATACATACCGAAAGAAAATAAAACGGGTGAAATTGAATATAATCCAGCTAAGAATGTACAGCCTGCACCGACTTATCAGGAAGAGGTTAAGCCTGTAATGGCGCACACGGGCACATCTACTGGTGTGGACCAAATCGCCCAATTGGAGGCGGAGGCATTGCGGACGGCTGCTGCGCCTAGCTACAATCCTCCCCCGCAAAAGGAAATGACCCTATGGGAGAAATTGCAGCAGGAAGCACTCCAAAAGCAGGCACAGGAGGAGCTGCATATGCAAGCATCGCAGGAAGATATTGCGGATGACGATGATGACGATTCAGAAGAAATAGATGAACTTGATCCGTTTGCATCGGATAAGAAAAAAACATCTAAAAAGGGCGGCGATTTAAGTATGCCCGAATTAGATATAAATACTTTTTTCAAAGGTAGTTAATCGTGATAAAGATTAGAACTGAAAATTTAAGAGAAATTGCTCCATCACTCATGGTGGAGCAAAAAATTCTCCTCACGGGCACCGTATACACTGCTAGGGACGCCGCTCATAAGGAATTCGCTAAGATTATTGAGGACGGCGGCGAATTGCCAATTGCCATTAAAGATGCAGTAATATACTATGCTGGTCCCACACCTGCGAAACCTAATGAGGTAATAGGATCGTGCGGACCGACAACATCGTGCAGGATGGATCCGTATGCACCGGCATTGCTAGATATGGGATTAGCTGCGATGATAGGTAAGGGACAGCGCAACAAGCAAGTTGTTGATGCTATTAAGCGCAATAAGGCAATTTATCTTTGTGCCATTGGCGGAGCGGGCGCTTTATACAACCAATGCATTAAAGATGCTGAGGTTGCCGCATTCCCTGAACTAGGATGCGAATCGGTAAAAAAGCTTTATGTAGAGGACTTCCCGCTGATAGTTGCCATTGATTCTAGCGGTGGGAACATATTCAACTAGATTTTCCAAAATATTATTATTTAATATTTTAAAAAAAGCTTGACAAACTAATAATTAAAAGGTATGATGTAAATAACTTCTGATTTATTAGTTAAAAGCACTAGCAACTTTGGAAGTGGGAATGTTAATGGAACCGACTTTTCATGATATAGCTCAAATGACGGACGAGCAACTCATCACCTACGCATTGCGTGGGGATGAATATAGTGACGAGCCAATTACAGAGTTAATATCAAGATATATGCCGACAGTAACATTCAAGGCACGACAAATGTCACGACAGATGTCGTTGAGCGACTTAGAGGTTGACGATCTAGCACAAGAGGGTCTATTAGGATTGCTTGGCGCTATTAGGACGTATCGAGCGGATAGGGGTAGCAAATTTTCAACATATGCGAATGTATGCATTACAAACCGCATGAAAACGGCCGTCATCAAAAGCGGCAGGAGGAACATTATCCCGCAAGTATCGGACGAATTCCTTATGGAGGGCAGAGCGGCCCAGCCGCAGGATAACAATCCCGAAGATATCGTCATAGATAGAGAGAAGTCAAAGGAATTATCAATCAAGATAAATAGAGCATTATCAGAACTTGAAAGAGAAACACTATATCTGTTTCTAAAGGGTTATAATTATGACCAAATGGCAAATCAGCTTATTACTTCGAGAAAAGCAGTGGACAACGCTTTGCAACGAGTCAGACGTAAGCTTAAGTCAGTGTTCAAGTCTGGCGAAACTCACCATCAGTAACAGTCGGGTGACTGTGCAATATGACCAGGTAGCTTAATTTCAGAGCGTTGTTTAACAAAGGTGTCGGTGTGAATCCGTCCAGGTCCACAAATATAGCTTTAAGCGAGGTAAAAAAACATGTACGAAGACAAGACATTACAATGTAAAGATTGCGGAAGCGAATTCGTTTTCACTTCAGGTGAACAAGAATTCTATGCTGAAAAGGGCTTTGTGAATGAACCACAAAGATGTAAGCCATGCCGTGACCAAAGAAAAAATGCTTCTAGAGCCGACAGAGAAATGCACACTGCAACATGCGCATCGTGCGGAGCGGACGCTAGAGTACCTTTCAAGCCACGTGAAGACCGTCCTGTATACTGCAGCGACTGCTTTGCTAGAATGAGAGAAGAAGACTAAGCTAACAAAACTTGATAGCTTTATTAGCCATGGGGGATTAACCTTCATGGCTATTTCTTATTTGAGTGTAAAGCATCACGGATTTTTTGTTGCAAAAAAAGTTAATATTGGGTATAATAAAGCAAGGCGCATTGTAATAATAGATGCCTATATAATATAAAGGAGGCAAAAATTCATGGAGATTACAAGAGATAGTATTATTGGCGATATTCTAGATACTGATGGGAGTACGGCTGTTTTCTTCCTTGAGATGGGGATGCATTGTCTAGGGTGCCCAGCATCGAGGGGCGAAACTTTAGAGGAAGCTTGCCAAGTCCACGGTGTAGACGTTAATGAAATGATAGACAAGCTAGAGAAACATTTTAAATCACATTAATGTTAATTTGCTAAATCGAGCCGCCCGATAGAAATTTATTAGCGGGCGGCTTTTAGATATTATAATCTGGGGGAGCTAAAACTTGTATGCTAGATAAACGATTGAGTGCTGTCGCTAGCTTTATTCGGCAGGGTAGAAAGATAATCGACGTTGGAACGGATCATGCGTTGTTGCCGGCCTTTCTAATTAAGCAGGGGATAATACCCGGCGCCTATGGCACTGATATTAGGGGCGGACCGCTGAAATCCGCCAAAAAGACCGCATTACAATACGGAATTGGCGATGAATTGGAGTTAATTTGTGCCGACGGATTGCACGGCGTGCCGACCGATGCCGATGATATTGTTATAGCGGGTATGGGCGCAGGCGTGATATCAAAAATCGTTTTAGATGCACATTGGCTGAAATCGCCTGATAAAAGGCTTATCCTCCAGCCGATGCACAGAGCGGATATACTGCGAAAAAACCTCTACAACAATGGATTCGCCATTGATAAGGAAATTGCCGTTATTGACGGGGAATATGTGTACTGCGTTATGTGCGTTACCTATACTGGTGAATACATTGATGTTGATGATTATTTTGCCTATACGGGCAAGATGGTCGATACATTGAATCGAGGGGGCAGTGATTCCCATAATGCGGCGCTGTACCTGCTCTTCCACGCGAAGAAAATCCGTGGTAAGGCAAAGGGGCTTGCAAGATCTGCGGATAAAGATAAGAGGGCGCAGTCAGGGTATTGGGAGGATATAGCAAGAAGAATCATAGACTTAGTTGGGGTGAGGAAAATTATTATTAATGACATTTATAAGAAAATTGATGAGATAGCGCCTTTTAGCTATGCGGAAAAAGGCGATAATAACGGATTGCTTGTTGGGAATGGCGGGAAAGAGGTCACGAGAATCCTGCTAGCACTGGATATAACAAATGATGTTATTGATGAAGCCGCCGCCAAAGGGTGCGAGCTGATTATCAGTCACCATCCTGTGATATTCCATCCCTTATATAGTGTTGACGAGGATAATCCCGTATATAGATTAATCAAGAATGACATTGCAGCGATATGCGCACACACTAATATTGATATGACAAGTGGCGGTCTATGCGATTTAATGGCCGATGCAATGGGAGTGAAAAGTGGTGAAGTCGTCAAAGTCATGACTTATGACGGTGATGTGCCGATCGGGTATGGGCGAATTTGCGAACTTGAAAAGGAATATACTGCCGACGAATTGGCAAAGAGGGTAAAAGATGCATTCGGCAATACGGTAATACGATATGTTGACGGGGGCAAGCCGATAAGGCGGATTGTGCTAAGCTCAGGTGCAGGGTGGAATATAATCGATGCCGCACATGAGAAAGGATTCGATGCTTTCATAACTGGGGATTGCAAGCACGATCAGCTTATTGACGCCGTCAATAAGGGATATACATTAATTGATGCTGGGCATTTCCACACGGAAACGATTTTCGCACCGATGTTAAGGCGTGAATTGTTAGATGCATTCCCAGCGGTTGACGTTATAATTGCAAATAGCAATGTCGATCCCGTGAAGTATCTATAAAATAGAAATCTATTATGAAATGAGAGATTTAAATGGCTTTAGATGGAGCCTTTTTACATTGTATATTGAATGAGCTTACACAGGGTGACGATAGCTTAATCGGTGCTAGGGTGGATAAAATTCACCAACCATCGAGGGAAGAAGTTGTAATGACTCTGCGTACTAGGGGGAGGAATGCAAGGCTCCTCCTATCGGCGAATGCAAGCAGCGCACGGATTCATCTTACTGAAATTGCACTGGAGAATCCTAAGCAGCCGCCAATGTTCTGTATGTTACTGCGAAAGCATTTAAGCGGCGGCAGGCTCATTAACATTCGTCAAGATGGGCTTGAGCGGATTGCCGCGCTGGACTTCGAATGTATGAACGAACTTGGCGATATTGTCACTATCACGCTAATATGCGAGATTATGGGCAGGCATTCGAATATAATTGTTGTCGATGGCAACGGCAAAATTATCGATGCAATTAAGAGGATTAATGCCGAAATGTCGAGTGTAAGACAGGTGTTGTCGGGATTGGAATATTCGCCGCCACCACGACAGGAAAAGGCGAATTTCCTCACCGATAATGAGCAGGAAATTCTGCTTGCTATCGACAAGGCGAGGAATGAGGAACTGTCGAAAACATTAGTTAAATCGCTGGAGGGTATCTCCCCGATATTCGCACGTGAATGTGCATTCAATGTTACGGGTGGGCGGAGTGTATTTAAAGAGGATTTAACCGATGGAATGAAAGCGAATCTGCTCAACTTCCTAAACGAAACGGCAAGGAAGATGGGGGAAAGCCCCGAATACACAGTCGTAATAGAGCAGTCGGGCAAATTAAAGGACTTTAGCTTTATTAAGATAAATCAATATGGCAATGTGATGCAAACCGAACAATATGAAACGGCAAGCGAATTGCTTGATAAATTCTATCATGAACGTGATAGGCACAATAGAATGAAACAGCGCTCACATGACTTATTGAAACTTGTGACGAATACGTTGGAGCGGATTTCGAGGCGGGTGGAAGCACAAAGAATCGAACTCCAAGAATCGAAAAACAGGGAATACCTTAAAATATGCGGTGACTTGATAAATGCGAATATATACAGGCTGGAACGGGGGCAGACCTTTGCCGAGATTGAAAATTTCTATGAAGAGGATTCGCCCATAGTGAAGATTAAGCTGGATCCACGCCTTTCCCCAGCGGGCAATGCACAGAAATATTACAGCGACTATCGCAAGGCGGACAATGCCGAGAAGAAGCTAAAGGAATTAATAGCTAGTGGTGAGCAGGAATTAATCTACATTGATAGTGTGCTTGATGCTATAACGAGAACGACGGGCGAAAGTGAGTTAATTGAAATTCGTGAGGAACTAGCACAGCAGGGATACTTAAGGCGGGCGAGGAAAACATCCAAGATGGAAAGACCGCTCCCACCGATGAAATACAAATCAAGTGATGGGTATGAAATTCTGGTAGGAAGAAATAATATGCAAAACCACAAGCTATCTTTAAAGATAGCGAAGAAGCACGATATATGGCTTCATACACAGGATATACATGGTGCGCACGTGATAATCATCACAAATGGCGAAGATGCACCGATGCAAACATTGGAAGAAGCGGCAATGATAGCAGCATTCCATTCAAAGGCGAGGGAATCGGCTAGGGTGCCCGTCGATTATACCTATGCTAGATATGTAAAAAAGCCGAATGGCGCAAAACCTGGCATGGTAATATTCGAGAATAATAAGACACTATATGTAACACCGAACGAGGAGAAGGTAGAATTATTATCAGTAAAACACTAATCACATTGCCGTAATTTAATAATTTACATTTAATGATTTGACACTTTGTATATAAATGTGGCATTATAATATAAGAAAGTTTTATGGAGGTTAGCATGAGAAAAGAACTGGATAAACTATACGAACCATCACGGGTTGAAGATAATATCTATAAATTTTGGGAAGATGGGCGATACTTCCACGCACAGGTGGATAGAACGAAACAGCCGTATTCAATGGTGATACCACCGCCGAATATTACGGGGCAACTCCATATGGGACATGCACTCAACAATACATTACAAGATATTCTAATCAGGTATAAGAGAATGCAAGGGTACTGTACAGTATGGATACCCGGCACCGACCATGCGTCAATTGCGACCGAGGCGAAAATCGTCGAGGCAATGCGTGAGGAAGGTCTAGATAAGGGCGATATCGGCAGAGATGGCTTTATGGAACGTGCATGGGAATGGAATGACAAATACGGCGGAACGATAACGAATCAGTTAAAGAAGCTTGGCTCATCGTGCGATTGGGAAAGACAGAGGTTCACCCTTGATGAAGGATGTAGCAAGGCGGTTGAAGAAGTATTTATCCACTTATACGAAAAAGGTTTGATCTACCGTGCTGAGCGCATAATAAACTGGTGCCCGCATTGCAAAACCTCAATTTCCGACATTGAAGTTGAATATAGTGAAATGGCGGGGCACTTCTGGCATATTAAATATCCGCTTGTTGGTAGCGATGATTATTTAGAAATTGCGACAACACGTCCGGAAACATTGCTTGGCGATACAGCCGTTGCAGTGCATCCCGATGATGAAAGATATAAAGACTATATCGGTAAAAAGGTAATTCTCCCACTTGTAAATAAGGAAATACCAATTGTAGCCGATGAATATGTTGAAATGGATTTCGGTACTGGGGTAGTCAAGATAACACCTGCGCACGATCCTAATGACTTTGAAGTTGGATTAAGACATGACTTGCCAGTGATTACAATAATGGACGATTCGGCAGTAATTAATGAAAATGGCGGCAAGTATCAAGGACTTGATAGATATGAGGCAAGAAAGAAGATGGTTGCGGATCTAGAGTCCGAAGGACTGCTAATCAAGATAAAGGACCATATGCACAATGTTGGCTCTTGTCAACGTTGCAAGACCGTCGTCGAGCCGATGGCGTCATTGCAATGGTTCGTTAAAATGGATTCGCTTGCACAGCCGGCAATTGATGTTGTGAAGAATGGCGAACTGCGTATTATTCCTGAAAGACTTGAAAAGGTATATATGAACTGGATGGATAATATTAAGGACTGGTGTATTTCCCGTCAGTTATGGTGGGGTCACCGCATACCGGCATATTATTGCAATGAATGTGAAGAAGTAATCGTATCAAGACAAAAGCCGAAGTCATGCCATAAGTGCGGTGGGAGTGTCCGCCGTGATGAAGATACTCTAGATACATGGTTTTCATCGGCGCTATGGCCATTCTCAACGCTCGGCTGGCCGGATAGGACGGAAGAACTGGATTATTTCTATCCGACATCCACACTTGTTACGGGCTATGATATTATTTTCTTCTGGGTAGCAAGAATGATTTTCTCAGGGATCGAATACATGGGCGAAAAGCCATTCGACACTGTTCTTTTCCATGGGCTTGTCCGTGATGAGGACGGGCGCAAGATGAGTAAATCACTTGGGAATGGCATCGATCCGCTGGATGTAATTGCCGAGTACGGTGCGGACGCATTGCGTCTAATGCTTGTTACGGGCAATAGCCCTGGCAATGATATGCGCTATTCGACGGAGCGTGTGCGTTCCGGTAGAGGATTTGCGAATAAGCTATGGAACGCAACAAGATATATAATGATGAATTTGCCCGAAGATATGACCGAAATTGAACTACCGGAAAAGCTATGGATTGAAGATAAGTGGATTCTAAGTAAGTTCAATACGCTAGCAAAAGAAGTGACGGAAAATCTAGATAAATTCGAACTTGGTGTTGCAGTATCTAAGGTGCATGATTTTATTTGGGACATATACTGCGATTGGTATATCGAGTTAACTAAGCCACGCATTTTCGCCGGGGAAAATACCGACGATGAAAATGCTATCAAAAGCGCAAGAGCGGCACAGAATGTGCTTGTATACTGTATGCGTGGAATGTTAAAGCTGCTTCATCCATTCATGCCATTTATAACGGAAGAACTATGGCAGGCGATTCCGAACGATTGCGAAAGCATTATGATAGCCGATTGGGTGGAATATGATGATTCGCTCAACTTCGAGCAGGAGGAAGCACAATTCCAGAAAGTTATTAATGTGATAAAAGGTGTTCGTGCAAGTCGGGCGGAAATGAATGTGCCACCGTCGAAAAAAGCGACATTATATATTGAAACAGAAGATACCGATGTATTCGAAGATGGGGAGATCCTCTTAAAACGTCTTGCATATGCAGATGAAATTAAAGTCGCAAATAGTCACGATGTTAGTGATATGATAACTGTTGTTACAGATAGTGCAAGGGTATTCATACCGCTTGATCAGCTCATAGACAAGAAAAAGGAATTAGAGAGATTGTCTAAAGAGAAACAAGCAATAGAAAAAGATATAAACTTCCTAAATGCTAAGTTATCGAATGATGGATTCTTAAACAAGGCACCGCAAAAAGTTATTGACGGTTTAAAGGCGAAGCTTGAAAAAGCGATGGACAAAAATGCACGGCTAGAGCAAAGCATTAAAGATTTAAAAGGGTAGCTAGCCGAGAGGGAGAACTTAATATGGATTATACTCATGCCATGAAATATATAGGGAGTTTCGGTAGGAAGGGCGCCGGCGTGAAGGATTTAAGTCGGATTAGCGCACTCCTATCCTTGATGGACAATCCGCAGGAAAAGTCAAAATTCATTCATGTTGCCGGCACTAATGGCAAAGGATCGGTTGTGACGATGTGCGCCGCCATTTTAGAAGATGCAGGTCTTAAGGTGGGGAAGTTCACTTCACCCTATGTTATCGAATTCAGGGAAAGAATTGAGATAAATGGCGAACCAATCAGCGAAGAAGATTTCGCAGAGCTGTGCCTATATGTGAGCCAATTTGAGAGTGCGCTCACCGTGCAAGGATATGAATTTTCTCAATTTGAGATTATCAATGCGATTGCGTTCGAGTATTTCTCACGGCAGGAATGTGATATCGTATGTCTTGAGGCTGGAATAGGCGGTACGTACGATTCAACTAATGTAATAACATCGCCGCTTGTATCGGTGATAACGGCAATAGCCCACGATCATAATGATTTGCTTGGTGATACAATTGAAGAAATTGCGCAGAATAAGGCGGGAATAATTAAGGACAGATGCGCAGTTGTAGTCGCCCCAATTCAGAATGAAGATGCATTGGCAGTGATAATGGCGCAGAGCCTAGAAAAAAACACATCGGTTTCAATGCCGAGCCTTAGCACTGTAAAGACTATTGATAGTGGTATTTATGGGAGCAAATTCACATACGGTGATGATGAATATGAAATTCGGCTTGCTGGAGAACATCAGATTACCAATGCTATTACAGCAATTGAAACGATTCGTGTTATAGGCAGGTGTGGATATGCAGTCGATGATAAAAGCATCAAACGTGGACTTGCAAGGGCGAGCATCGCCGCAAGGGCGGAAGTTATATCTAAAAAGCCGCTCATAATCCTTGATGGTGCGCACAATCCGAATGGTATGGGAGCAATGGCAGCTCTCCTCAACACGGTAGAAGCGAAAAGGAAGATCGGCATTATCGGCATGGTGAGCGACAAGAATGTTGAAGATTCACTAGCCCAGATAGCGCCAATTTTAGATGAAATCATCTTCGTTGAAGGGTATAGTGATAGGGAGATGAGCGCAGCAAAATTAGCCGAAGTGGCGCTGAATTATACCGATGTTGATACGATGGTATTTCGATCGGTAACAGATGGAATGGAATATGCGCAGGGAATTATAACTAAGGGCGATGCAGCAATAATAACGGGTTCGCTGCTACTAGCATCCAGCGTAAAAAAGATTTTATCAAGAAAGTAATTCACATAACAGGATTTGACAAATTTTTCATAATAAATGCCTTATTATTAGAACAGGACAAACTGTTTTGATAATAAGGCATTGTTTTTTAGGGGGAAGAGAAATGGCAGTAAAAATTGAAATAGGCGATGATATCATCAATGCTCGCCTAATCGGGGATATTGATCATCATACCGCAAAGGGAATGAGAGAGGAAATTGATAATGCGGTTGAACGAACACAAATTAAGAAGTTAGTTCTAGACTTTAAGAATGTTAGCTTCATGGATAGTTCCGGAATTGGGCTCGTTATGGGCAGATATAAAATCATGGAAGAAATGGGCGGAGTGGTGTCGGTAGCGAATCCGTCGAACCATATTAAAAAGGTAATGCGTCTTGCGGGGCTTGATAGACTAGCTCAAATAGAGAACAGTACATCGGGAGGGAATGACGATGAAAATTAAGAATGAGGTTAAAATCACCTTAATGTCAAAATCAGCGAATGAATCTTTCGCACGGGTTGCAATAGCGGCATTCGCCGCTCAGCTAGATCCAACACTAGAGGAAATTGCCGATATTAAAACAGCAGTATCCGAGGCCGTGACGAATTGCATTGTCCATGCATATAAGGACACGGTAGGCTCAATAAACATGGTGGCAAGATTACTTGAAGATAATGTCCTATACATACGAATTAAAGACAAGGGATGCGGTATTACCGACATCAAGCAAGCGATGGAGCCAATGTTTACTACAAGTGAGAGTGAGGAGAGGGCGGGTCTAGGATTTGCAGTAATGGAAAGTTTCATGGACAAGCTTAAAGTGACAAGTAGGGTGGGCAGAGGGACAACTGTTACAATGCGAAAGAAGATTACAGCACGCCCGAAAAATGATGGATAGTGTAAAAAGAAAAGAACGAATAGAGAATAATCTTGGACTTGTACATTCCTGCGCCCATAGATTCAGGGGCAGGGGGATTGAATATGAAGATTTATATGGAGCAGGTTGCGTTGGGTTAATAAAGGCGGCGAGCGGATTCGACGAGAGCAGAGGATGGCGCTTTTCAACCTATGCAGTACCTGTAATTCTTGGCGAGATAAAGCGCCTTTTCCGAGATGGGGGAGCGGTAAAAGTTAGCCGCAGCCTCAAGGAATTGTCATTAAAGACAGTCCGCACTAGGGAGATATTCATGAATAAATACGGTAGAGAACCGACGATCTCAGAACTTGCAAAGAAGATGGATGTTACTCCCGAACAAGTCGCCGAAGCAATGTCGGCGAGCCTACCCCCAATATCGCTAACAGTTAGCGAAGATGACGGCGGCGGGCAGATAGATATACCGGTGAATGCGCCCGAGGAGAAGATTGCAGATATACTATCGTTGAAACAGGCTATCGGCACATTAGAAGTTAAGGATAGGAAATTGATTATTCTGCGCTACATTAACAATAAAACGCAAACAGAAACGGCGAAACTCCTTGGAATGACACAGGTGCAGGTATCGAGGCGGGAGAAGAAGATCCTGATGCAATTGCGTGAGGGATTAACGGGATAGGCATAAATTTATTCTAGGTAATTTTCATTGACAGGGATTGACTATGATACTATAATGTAAATAGCGATTTAATCATGGGGGATGTAAATGAAAAGAAATATTACCGCACTAATTGCCCTTGTCATGGCGGCGCTGCTGCTATGTTCATGTGCGAAAAAGGCAGAGGGCTATGAAATTATAAAAAATGCAAGGAAAGAATATACGAAATACGACAGTGCAAAAGTCGTTGTGACAAATGACTTGACGGGGCAGATTTCACAGGAATTCACCTTCAAATATGAGGGCGATACCTTGACATACATCTACATGGGCGCTGGCGAAAATGGCGAGCTTTATTATGAATACCATAATGGTGATGAACTCCACATCTATGAAAGTGGCGAATGGGCTATTTATATGAAGGGTGATAGTAAGTACCAATCCTATTCACGGGGGAATCCACATTCAATGGCTGGCGAGGGAATTTTCCTATTCGTGAATAAGGCGATTGATGAAGCACGCATTGAAGAAGTAGACGGCGGGACAAAGATAGAATATATCTATGATGCCAAGGAATTATCTAAGCAGATGAGCCGTCAACTCAAAGAAATCGGCGATATTGAAACATTCGAAATTCATTTTAATTTAAACGCTGATGGCAATATTACGCAAATGCGCCAAATTAGCAAATTAATAAAGATGGACGAGAATGGCAACGAAAGTCAGGAAGATATTGACTATAAGTTAGAAGTGACCGAAGTGAACGCAGTAAAAGAGATTAAAAAACCCGATATTGACTAGGAAAAGTCCGATATTTCTAACAAATCCCCATAAAATTTAAAACATGACGAAAGTTCATACTAAAGTCACGCTTATTTTACATTTATAATTGTGCATTTACTTGCATAATGGACTGCAATATAGTATAATAATCAAGCGTGACTGCGACAAGATATGCGTTGAAGCGAAAGGTTGCCGCTGATTTAGCGGGTTTTTTCGTGGAGTATGTCCGATTTTAAACCGGGCGACAAAAATACTTTAACAGATACCTATCTTCACGATAGGTTAGGATGTTCGTTGTGTGTATTTGACTTGAAACCCGCAAAACATTTAGTTTTTCGGTTTTTTTAATGTTTAAAGAGCAAACACACGGCAACGTGTTAGGTAAAAGAGCGTTGCCCCCAAATTTTACCCTTTAAGGAGGCGATGGAAGTGGCAGTCAAGGAAAAAATTAGAATCAAGGTTAAGGGTTATGAACACGCAGTAGTTGATGCGGCGGCGGCAAAAATTGTTGAAACCGCTAAGCGTACTGGAGCGAGAGTATCGGGTCCAATACCGCTACCAACTAAGAAAGAAATTATCACAGTTCTTCGTGCAGTTCATAAGTACAAGGACAGCAGAGAGCAGTTCGAAATGAGAACGCATAAGCGTCTAATTGACGTAATTCGTCCTACGAATAAAACTGCGGAAGCACTACAAAACCTTGAACTTCCTGCTGGCGTTGATATTACAATGGAATTTTAATAATATCAAGGACGCAGGTCAATGTTGGCGGATTCCCGTCAACCAATAACCTAAATAGGAGGAAAGAGTATGCAAAAAGGAATTATCGGCAAGAAAATCGGCATGACGCAGATTTTTAATGAAGCAGGTAAAGTTATCCCTGTAACGGTAATTGAGGCAGGTCCATGCGTTGTCGTTCAGAAGAAAACTGACGAAAATGATGGCTATAAGTCGATTCAAATTGGCTTCGAGGACATATCGACAAAGAAAGCAAACAAACCAATGCAAGGCCATTTCGCTAAGGCTGATGCCCCATTAAAGAGAACGCTAAGAGAATTCAGAATTGATGATATCGATAGCTACAATGTTGGCGATATTATTAAGGTAGATATCTTTGAAGCTGGAGAAATCGTTGATGTTTCGGGAATCAGCAAGGGAAAAGGATACCAAGGAACAATCAAACGTTTCAATTACGGCAGAATTAAAGAAACACACGGATCGGGACCGGTCCACAGACATGCTGGCTCATTAGGAGCAGCGGCAACACCGGCTAGAATTGTCAAGGGAACAGGACTCCCTGGACATATGGGTGATGAAAAAGTGACAGTACAAAATCTCACTATTGTTAAAGTTGACGCAGAGAACAATCTTATCGCTATAAAGGGCGCAGTTCCAGGACCTAAGGGTGGAATTGTTACTATTGCCCCAAGCGTTAAGATGGCGTAAAGGAAGGAGGAAGCAATATGCCAAAGGTTTCAGTATTTGATATGGCAGGTAAGCAGGTTTCCGACCTTGAGCTGTCAGAAGCGATATTCGGGATAGAGCCAAATGAGGCTGTATTACATGAAGTAATTAAAAACTATCTTGCTCACCAACGCCAAGGAACACAATCGACAAAAACTAGGACGGAGGTCCGAGGCGGCGGTAAAAAGCCATGGAGGCAAAAGGGCACAGGTCATGCAAGACATGGATCGATCCGCTCCCCAATTTGGAAAGGCGGCGGAGTTGCTCTAGGACCAAAGCCGAGGGATTATACCTATTCTTTAAATAAAAAGGTAAGGAAATTAGCACTTAAATCGGCATTATCGCAAAAAGCTATCGAGGAAAACATCGTTGTTGTTGATGACATTAAGTTCGACGAATATAAGACAAAAGCTTTTATAGAGATGTTGAATGCACTTAATGTTGACAAAAAGGCACTAATTGTTATGCCCGATGCCGTGGACAAGGTAATTAAAAGTGCAAACAATATTCCGGGTATTAAAACTACACTTGTAAACACGTTGAACGCATACGACATTCTAAATCATGATAAATTCATCGTGGTTAAAGAGGCCGTAGCTCTGATTGAGGAGGTGTATGCATAATGAAAACACCGCAGGATATTATAATCAGCCCAATCGTGACTGAGCATTCTCTAGAGTGCCAAGCACAGAACAAATACACCTTTAAGGTAGCGACCGATGCTAATAAGATTGAAATTGCTAAGGCGATTCGCGATTTATTCGGTGTAGAAGTTAAAAAGGTGAACACAATGCATTGCAGAGGTCGAGCAAAACGCGTCGGCAGATATGAAGGAAATAAACCGGATTGGAAAAAGGCAATTGTAACCCTACAAGACGATTCAAAACCAATTGAATTCTTTGAAGGAATGATTTAGTTTTTCCGTATTAAGCAAAAGGAGTGAAAATACATGGCAATAAAACATTACAAGCCCATCACACCCGGTAGACGTGGTATGACGGTAAGCGATTATTCGGGCTTGTCTAAGGTAGAGCCAGAAAAAAGTCTGCTTGAGCCGCTTAAGAAAAATGCTGGACGCAATAATCATGGTAGAATAACTGTTCGACACAGGGGCGGCGGAGCTAGAAGAAAGTATCGTGTTATAGATTTTAAGAGAAATAAAGTTGGAATGGATGCAACAGTAGTATCAATAGAATACGATCCAAACCGCACCGCTCATATTGCACTACTTCAATATGAAGATGGCGAAAAACGCTATATAATTGCACCGAATGGACTTAAAGTTAATGATGTTGTCAGATCTGGTCAAGATGCTGATATTAAAGCGGGCAATGCCCTCCCACTAACTCATATTCCAGTTGGTACAGTAATTCATAATATTGAGTTATATCCAGGTAAGGGCGCTCAGTTAGTGCGTTCTGCTGGGAATACGGCACAATTGATGGCAAGAGAGGGCAAACATGCTCTTATTCGTCTTCCAAGTGGCGAACATAGATATGTGCCGGTTGATTGCATGGCAACAGTAGGACAAGTCGGCAATATCGACCATGAGAACTTAAACATCGGTAAAGCAGGCAGGAAACGCCACATGGGATGGCGCCCGGCTGTTCGTGGATCGGCAATGAACCCGAACGATCACCCACATGGTGGTGGTGAAGGTAAGGCTCCTATTGGTATGCCAAGTCCAGTAACACCATGGGGTAAACCAACACGTGGTTTCAAAACACGCAAGAAGAAGCATCGCTCCGATAAATTTATCGTTAAGCGTAGAAGTAAGAAGTAGCGAGAGGAGAGATGAATTATGGGCAGAAGTGTTAAAAAAGGACCTTTTGTTGAACAGTCACTCATGAAGCGTGTTATCGCTATGAATGAAGCAAAAGAACATAAGGTAATAAAGACATGGAGTCGTGCAAGTACAATATTCCCGGAATTTGTCGGGCACACCTTCGCAGTGCATGACGGGAGAAAACACGTTCCCGTATATGTAACAGAAGATATGGTTGGTCATAAGCTCGGCGAATTTGCCCCCACAAGGTTATTTAGGGGTCACGCCGGATCAAAAACAACTAAAAACATTTAGGTCTGGAAGGAGGACGTTATAAATGGAAGCAAGGGCACATTTAAGGCACGCCCGTATAGCACCAAGAAAGGTACAAATTGTTCTTGATTTAATTAGGAATAAACCTGTCGAAGTCGCTATGGCAACATTAAAGCACACACCAAAAGCTGCTTGCGAGTATCTTGAAAAGCTCCTCAAGTCCGCTATTGCTAACGCAGAAAACAACAATAATATGGATGGCGAAAGGTTGTATGTAGCTGAATGCTTTGTCAGCCCCGGACCTACATTAAAGAGGATAAGACCAAGAGCGCATGGTAGGGCGAATCGAATTTTAAAGAGAACCTCGCACATTACTATTGTTCTCAAGGAAGCAGAATAATCACAAGGAGGTAAGTTATGGGACAGAAAATTAATCCAAACGGTTTTAGAGTTGGAGTAATAAAGGATTGGGATTCCCGATGGTTTGCGGAGAAGAACTCCTATGGTGATACTCTTGTTGAGGACGTCATGATTCGCGATTATTTAAAGAAAAGACTTTATGCAGCCGGCGTTCCGCGCATAGAGATTGATCGCTTTGCAAACAGATTAAGAATCCACATCCATTGTGCTAAGCCCGGTATTGTTATCGGCAGGGGCGGATCTGAAATAGATAAGCTAAGAGCGGATCTAGAAAAGATGCTCGGCAAGACTGTTAACATCAACATTGTTGAAGTCAAGCAGCCCGACCTTAACGCACAATTAATCGCAGAGAGTATCGCAGCTCAACTTGAAAGAAGGATTTCTTTCAGACGTGCTATGAAAATGGCTATCGGTAGAGCAATGAGACTTGGAGCAAAAGGAATTAAAGTTCGCACAGCTGGCAGACTTGGCGGAGCCGAGATTGCACGATCTGAAGTATATCATGAGGGTACAATCCCACTTCAGACAATTAGGGCGGACATTGATTATGGTGTTACAGAAGCACACACTACCTATGGCAGATTAGGTGTTAAGGTGTGGCTATATAAGGGCGAAGTCCTAAAGGGAGAAGTCCCTCAGGATAAAGCTAGGAGAGATCGCAGAGAAGGAGGTAACAGAAATGCTTCTTCCAAAAAGGGTTAAGTATCGCCGTGTGCATAGGGGCCGTATGACTGGTAAAGCAACCAGAGGAAATACTGTTACCTATGGCGATTATGGACTACAAGCGCTTGAACCAGCATGGATTACATCCAATCAGATTGAGGCGGCTCGTGTTGCAATGACACGTTATATTAAGCGTGGTGGGCAAGTATGGATTAAGATATTTCCTGATAAGCCAGTAACGCAAAAACCAGCAGAAACACGCATGGGATCGGGTAAAGGTGCACCTGAATATTGGGTAGCAGTTGTTAAGCCCGGCAGAGTCATGTTTGAAATCTCTGGAGTGTCTAAAGATGTAGCACGTGAGGCTATGCGTCTTGCAATGCACAAGCTACCCATTAAGTGCAAATTTGTAGAAAAAGAAACGGGTGGTGAGCAATAATGAAAAGATTAGATAGTGTAAAAGAGATCCGTGATTTGACGGCGGGTGAGCTTGATGAAAGATTAAGCAGCTTGAAGGCGGAGCTTTTCAATTTGCGCTTTCAACTTGCTGTGAATCAGCTTGAGAACCCGATGCGCATAAAGGCAGTTAAGAAGGATATTGCTCGTGTAAAGACAATTATCCGTGAGCGTGAACTAAACGACAGCGGGGCGCAGTAATGAAGGGAGGATTAAGCTATGAACGATAGAAACCTCAGGAAAACTAGGGTTGGCAAGGTTGTCAGCGATAAGATGGATAAAACTATTGTAGTTGCAGTTGAGGATAGTGTAAGACATCCCCTTTATAAGAAGATTATTAGGCGGACAACTAAACTCAAGGCACACGATGAGAATAACGAATGCAGGACGGGCGACCGTGTTTCAGTTATGGAAACACGACCAATCTCAAAAGATAAAAGATGGCGCCTTGTTAAAATTGTTGAAAAAGCAAAATAATTATTTAAAGCAAAGATATTTGCTTAGCTTAAATAAACACGCAGAGGCAAAATTGAAGCTTCTGACTTCTGAAAGGAGGAACGCACTGTGGTACAAATGCAAAGTTATCTAAAGGTTGCAGACAACACCGGCGCAAAAGAAATTATGTGCATTAGAGTTCTTGGCGGAACACGCAAAAGATACGCTAAAATCGGTGATGTTATAGTTGCTTCTGTTAAAAGAACAACACCCGGCAGCGTTGTAAAAAAAGGCGAAATTGTAAGAGCGGTTATCGTTCGCTCAACCAAAGGTCTTCGTCGTGATGACGGGACATATATACGTTTTGATGAAAATGCGGCTGTCATCATTAAAGAGGATAAAAATCCTAGAGGCACACGTATTTTTGGCCCAGTGGCAAGAGAGCTTCGTGACAAGGAGTATTTAAGAATACTATCCCTTGCCCCTGAAGTTCTTTGATGGGAGGTGCTCTAATAGTGAATAAATTACACGTTAAAACTGGCGATACCGTCAAAATACTTTCCGGCAAATCAAAAGGCAAACAGGGCAAAGTGCTTGACGTTAGTCCAAAAGAGAAAAAAGTCATCGTCGAGGGATGTAACATGGTAACAAAACATGTTAAACCTACCCAAATGGGTCAGCCCGGCGGACTAATCAAGGCGGAAGCGCCGCTATATGCTAGCAAGGTAATGGCTATTTGCCCAAAATGCAATAGACCGACACGCCCCGCATATAGCTTTGATAAAGACGGCAAAAAACAAAGAGTTTGTAAGCACGAAGGATGCGGTCAAGCTTTTTAAAGGAGGAATAACATGGCTAGATTAAAGGATCACTACAAAAAAGATATAGCCCCAGCACTAATGAAAAAGTTCGGCTATAAAAGTGTCATGCAGATTCCCAGGCTTGAAAAAGTTGTTATCAACGTTGGCTGCGGTGAAGCTCGTGACAATTCAAAAGTTATCGATGCCGTAATGTCGGATCTTGCACAGATTACCGGACAAAGGGGAGTCGTTTGCAAGGCGAAAAAGTCAGTAGCGAACTTTAAACTTCGTGAAGGCATGAATATCGGCGTTAAGGTTACTCTTAGAGGTGCTAAAATGTATGAATTTATTGATAGATTCTTTAATGTTGCACTACCGAGAGTCCGTGACTTTAGAGGAATTAATCCAAATTCTTTTGACGGCAGAGGGAATTATTCAATGGGATTAAAAGAACAACTTATTTTCCCAGAGATTGACTATGATAAGATAGATTCAGTAAGAGGTATGGATATTAATATTATCACTACTGCTAATACTGATGAAGAAGCAAAAGAGTTGCTCACATTGATGGGCGCTCCATTCGTAAGATAGAGGGAGGAAGAATTGTGGCAAAGAAATCTATGATCGAAAAACAAAAAAGGACGCCTAAGTATTCCACCCGTGCATACAATAGGTGCAAATTATGCGGCAGACCACACGCGTATCTACGCAAATTCGGCATATGCCGTATCTGCTTCAGGGATCTAGCTCATAAAGGGCAAATTCCCGGCGTGAGGAAGGCTAGCTGGTAAGGAGGTTGACGGCATGCAAATTACCGATTCAATTGCTGATTTGCTAACGAGGATTCGTAATGCGAGTGCAGCGAAGCATCCAACAGTAGATGTTCCTGCTTCTAAGATAAAAAAGGCAATAACTCAAATTCTAATTGATGAGGGTTATGTTAAGGGCTATCAATTGATAGAAGATGGGAAGCAAGGTATAATTAGAATCACCCTAAAGTACGGGGAGAATAATACAGAGATAATCACAGGATTACGCAGAGTATCCAAACCTGGCTTGCGTATTTACTCAAGCAGTGAGGATATGCCGAGAGTTATGAACGGCCTTGGTATTGCAGTTGTGTCCACTTCAAAGGGAATCATGACTGATAGAATGGCAAGAAAAGAAAATGTCGGCGGCGAAGTTCTAGCATTTATCTGGTAAGGAGGATACGATATGTCACGTATTGGATTAAAACCAATTGTCGTTCCCTCCGATGTAGAAGTTAAAGTCGATGGAAACAATGTAACCGTAAAAGGCCCTAAAGGCACACTGGTACAGGAATTCGACAGGGATATGACAATTAAGCTAGATGGGCAGGAAATCACAGTTGCTCGTCCTAGCGAAGAAAAAGAGCATAAATCAATTCATGGACTTACAAGATCGCTTATTGCAAACATGATCGAAGGTGTAGTGAACGGATATAAAAAAGAGTTAGAAATTAACGGCGTCGGATATCGTGCAGCAATGCAAGGTAAAGACCTAGTTCTATCACTTGGATTTTCACATCAAGTCATTATACCTGAGATTGATGGCATTACTATTGAAGTCCCCACACCGAACAAGTTAGTTATTTCGGGGATCGATAAGCAGAAGGTAGGATTCGTTGCTAGTGATATTAGGAGCAAACGTCCACCGGAGCCATATAAGGGCAAGGGCATTAAGTATGTTGATGAAGTTATTATCCGCAAGGATGGTAAGGCTGGCAAGAAGTAGTAGAGGAGTGAAAATGCAATGGTGAAAAAGAAAAGCAGGAATTCGGCAAGACTAAAAAGACATAGCAGAGCTCGTGTAAAGTTCTCAGGCACTCCTGAGTGTCCTCGTCTAAACGTATTCCGCTCCGCAAAACACATCTACGCACAGCTTATTGACGATGTAAATGGTGTGACGCTTGCGTCGGCCTCATCGAATCAAGCAGGATTCGATGCAAACGGTGGCAACGTAGAAGGAGCGCAAAAAGTTGGGCAGCTTATTGCTCAGAGGGCTAAAGAGATAAATATTTCTGAAGTTGTATTCGACCGTGGCGGTAATCTATACCACGGACGTATAAAAGCGTTAGCCGATGGGGCCCGTGAAGGCGGCCTAAAATTCTAGAGGGGAGGGTATACTTTTGGCAATGATAGATGCATCAACACTTGATCTTGAAGAAAGGCTGGTTACCTATAATCGTGTTGCTAAGACGGTTAAAGGTGGAAGAATTATTAAGTTCTCAGCTTTAGTTGTAGTTGGCGATGGCAATGGCATCGTTGGCTATGGAACGGGCAAATCGAGTGAAATTTCAGACGCAATTCGTAAGGCGATACAGAATGCAAAGAAAAATCTAATCAAAGTCGCAGTTAGAGGAACAACAATTCCTCATGAAATAATTGGCGAATTCGGTGCAGGTAGAGTTCTAATGAAGCCTGCTGGTCCTGGTACGGGAGTTATTGCGGGTGGTCCGGTTCGTGCTGTTATTGAGACGGCAGGCATCAAGGATATAAGAACAAAATCACTTCGCTCAAACAATCCTAACAACGTTGTAAGAGCAACGATTGAGGGACTGGCTGCATTGAGAACAGCTGAAGAAGTTGCGCAAATTAGAGGTAAAAACGTTGAAGATATTCTAGGTTAGGAGGAATGAACAATGGCACTTAAGATTAAACTTGTTAGAAGTCTATCAGGTAAAAGTAAAAAGCAAATTGCTACGGCTCATTCACTTGGACTAAAGAAAATTCGTGATGTGGTAACTCAACCTGATAATGAAGCAACTAAAGGTAAAATAGCTGCAATTAGTCATCTAATTGAGGTGACGGAAGCATAATTGCTTCTGATATCCAGTTTCTAGAGGGAGGTGCAAGCAATGAGATTACACGAAATGTCCCCTGCCGCTAACTCCACTAAGGATGTTAAGCGCAAGGGTAGAGGGCATGGTTCGGGCCTAGGGAAAACTGCTGGCAAAGGGCATAAAGGGCAAAAAGCCAGATCCGGCTATTCGATGAAGCCAGGATTTGAAGGTGGGCAAATGCCACTTCAAAGACGTGTTCCCAAAAGAGGATTTACGAACATTTTTGCTACTAAATATGCAACAGTAAGTATCGACGCACTCAATGTTTTTAAAGATGGTGAAGAGATAGATACAGATGCTATATTAGCGGCAGGACTCGTCAAAAAGCCCCTGGACGGTATAAAGGTGCTTGGCGATGGCGAACTAACAAAGAAACTCACGGTTAAAGTGAAGGCATATTCAAAGACAGCGAAGGATAAGATCGAGAAGGCAGGCGGAAAGGCTGAGGTGATATAAGTGTTTGAGACCTTCAGAAATGCTTGGAAAATTCAAGATTTAAGGAAGAAACTTCTTTACACACTTGCTATCATTATCATATTCCGCATTGGTTCCGCAATTCCTGTTCCGTTTTTGGATCCAAGTGCTTTATCGGCAATGGTAAGTGAAAGTGGGAGTTTATTCGGTTATTTTGACGTAATAACAGGTGGATCGTTTTCACGAGCAACGATATTTGCTCTATCGATAACACCGTATATTAACGCTTCTATTATCATGAACTTGCTCACTGTCGCAATTCCTCCACTTGAGAGAATGGCGAAGGAAGGCGAAGAGGGCAAGAAGAAAATTAATAAGATTACACGATTCGTTGCCCTAGGCATTGGTCTTGTAATGGCAATAGGATTCTACCTAACTCTAAAGAGTCAGGGCGCTGTTGATTACACTAAAGGTTTCGATGGTGTATTTGCGGCGATAATCATCATTTCAGCATTTACTGCTGGTGCATCACTCATAATTTGGCTGGGTGAACGCATTAATGAAAAAGGCATTGGCAACGGAATATCCATGATTTTATTTGCATCGATTGTATCGAGAGGTCCGTCGGGCATTATCACACTGATTAATTCCGTTAAGCTAAATCCAGCGAAGAATGCTATACTTGTTCCGATCGTATTAGTGCTATTTCTAGCTATGATTGCATTCATCGTTTTAATGACGAATGCAGAGCGCCGCATACCAATTCAGTATGCTAAGCGTGTAGTTGGGAGAAAAATGTATGGAGGACAAAGTACGCACATACCTATTAAGGTAGCGATGAGTGGTGTTATGCCAATTATATTTGCTATGTCACTCATGTCAATTCCTAGCACTATTGCACAATTCACAAGACCCGAAGTAGGCAGTTTCGGATGGAAATTCATGAGACTGTTCAGCACACATTCGATACTTTATGCGGTGATTTATTTCTTCTTAATTATAGGATTTAACTACTTCTATGTAGCAACTCAGTATAATCCGATAGAAATTGCCAATAATCTCCGTAAAAACAATGGTGGTATTCCGGGAATTCGTCCTGGTAAGCCAACGTCGGATTTCATTACCAAAGTGCTATCGAAAATTACTCTACTTGGCGCAATATTCCTTGGTGTTATTGCCGTTACGCCGATTTTCTTCACAGCGGCATCGGGGCTGAATATTGCTCTAGGAGGAACATCAATACTTATCGTTGTTGGTGTAGCACTTGAGACAGTTCGCACACTTGAATCTCAAATGATGATGCGTCACCATAAGGGATTCCTTGAATAAAAAAAGGTGGGGGAATAGTTAGAATGAACTTAATATTACTGGGCGCTCCCGGCGCAGGAAAAGGTACACAGGCTGAAGCAATTTGCAATAAGCTCGGTATACCTGCTATCTCGACGGGCAACATTATTCGTGAGGCAATTAAGAATGGCACTAAAACAGGGCTGGAGGCAAAATCCTACATGGATGGCGGTGGACTTGTCCCTGATGAAGTGGTAATCGGCATCATAAAAGAGCGTCTACAAGATGATGATTGTAAGAATGGATTTATTCTTGATGGATTCCCAAGAACTGTCGCTCAAGCCCAGGCACTGGATGGAATGGGCGTAAATATAGACAAGGTTATCGAAATATTTGTTCCCGATGAGAAGATTAGACAAAGATTATCGGGTAGGCGTGTATGTGAATCATGCGGTTCATCATATCACACTGTATATAAGCCAACAAAAGTAGAGGACAAATGTGATAGCTGCGGCGGGAATACCGTTCTGCGTAAGGACGATCATCCCGATACAGTTGCACAACGTCTAAAGGTTTACCATGAGCAGACCGCTCCGCTAAAGGGATATTACGAAAAGCAAGGCAAACTCGTTACAGTTGTTGGGCAAGAAGAAGTTGCCGACACGACTAAGTTAACTTTAGAGGCGGTTGAGGCATAAATGATTCCAATTAAGAGCGCATCGCAAATTAAAAGAATGAGAGAGGCTTGCAGGATTTCAGCGCAAGCTTTAGAAGTTGCTGGGAAGTCAATCGGCGATGGTATGAGCACGAAAGAGCTTGATAATATCATCAATAAATTCATCGTATCCTGCGGGGCGAAACCATCTTTCCTAGGATATGGCGGATTCAAGGGTTCAGCATGTATTTCAATCAATGATGAAGTTATCCACGGGATACCATCACGGCGCAGGATTATAAGATCCGGCGACATCGTCAGTGTTGATGTAGGTGCATATTATGATGGCTTCCACGGTGATAATGCCTATACTTTTGCGGTGGGTGAGATTTCACAAGATGCGAGCAAATTACTTCAAATTACACAGGAATGTTTATATAAAGGCATTGAGCAGGCGACGCCGGGGGCAAGAATTGGCGATATATCCAGCGCCATTGAAAGACATGCAACGGCACATTCGCTAGGTGTAGTTAAGAAATTTGTTGGTCATGGAGTTGGCGCAGACTTACACGAGCCGCCCGATGTTCCGAATTATGGGGTGGCAGGCAGAGGACCCCGCCTAGTTGAAGGCATGACAATAGCTATTGAACCGATGATTAATTTAGTCGGGGAAGATATTCTAATCATGCCGGATAAATGGACGGTCAAAACCGCAAGCGGCAGTCTTTCTGCACATTTTGAACATACAATTGCGATAACATCCGATGGTGCGGTTATTCTCACCAAACCATAAAGGAGGCAGTTGCATGGAAATTGTCAAGGGAATGGTAGTTAAATCAGTAGCAGGTCACGATAAAGGGAGTTTCTACACAGTGGTAGATATCTCGGATGGTGTTGTATATATTGCCGATGGCAAAAGGCGAAAGATCGAAAAACCAAAACGCAAGAATCCAATCCATGTAAAAGTGACTACTACAATATTAGAATTGGACGGCATGACAAATAAGAGGTTGAGGAGCAGTCTTTCAAGATTCAATCCATGTCAGCCGAAGCCTTTTTAGTAGGGGAGGTATTGAGCTTGTCAAAAGAGGATATCATTGAAGTAGAAGGCACAGTAGTTGAGGCATTGCCCAACGCTAATTTTCAGGTTGAGCTTGAGAATGGGCATAAAATTCTAGCCCATGTATCGGGCAAGCTAAGAATGCACTATATTCGCATCCTGCCCGGTGATAAGGTTACGGTTGAAATGTCACCGTACGACCTTACAAAAGGAAGAATTACCTGGAGAGCGAAGTAAAAGATAGCTTCAGGAAGATAGATTTTGCGGCTATTGCCGCTGGGGCAGTTTATACTGCCGTAAAGAAATAGGAGGTATTTCAAATGAAAGTAAGACCTTCGGTTAAGCCTATGTGTGAAAAGTGCAAAGTTATCAAGCGCAAAGGCAGAGTTGTGGTAATTTGCTCAAATCCAAAGCATAAGCAACGTCAGGGCTAACATTTATTAAATGGAGGTGCAACTAAATGGCACGTATTGCCGGTGTAGACTTACCAAATGAGAAAAGGGTAGAGATTGGTCTAACCTATATTTATGGTATTGGTCGTAAATCAGCAAACGAAATCCTTGAAATAGCGGGAGTAGACCCGAATATTAGATGTAGAGATCTAAGCGAGGACGACGTTTCAAAATTGCGTGATGCAATTGACAAGGGTTATATGGTTGAGGGTGATCTAAGAAGGAACACTGCTCTAAATGTAAAAATACTTGTAGAGATCGGATGCTACCGTGGTGTTCGTCACCGTACAGGACTACCAGTTAGGGGTCAACGTACAAAAACGAATGCAAGAGGTCGCAAAGGACCTAAAAAGACAATGGCAAACAAGAAGAAGTAATGGGAGAGGAGAGAATATATGTCGACTAAGGGCGTAAAGAAAACAGCTACCTCAAGAAAACGTCGTGAGCGTAAGAACATTGAGAGTGGATCTGTTCATATTCAGTCAACCTTTAACAATACGATAGTTACTATCACGGATGTTCAAGGGAATGCTCTTTCATGGGCAAGTGCTGGTGGACTTGGCTTTAGGGGCTCAAAGAAATCAACACCATTCGCTGCACAGACTGCGGCTGAAGTAGCTGCAAAGGCGGCAATGGAGCATGGTCTAAAGACAGTAGAAGTATTTGTAAAAGGACCGGGCTCAGGGAGAGAAGCGGCAATCAGAGCATTGCAATCGGCGGGATTAGAAGTAAGGTTGATTAAAGACGTTACTCCAATTCCTCATAATGGATGTCGTCCTCCTAAGAGAAGACGCGTTTAATTTATAACAATAGGAGGTGTAAACTTATATGGCAAGAAATAGAGAGCCTATCTTAAAAAGATGTAAGGCACTTGGAATCAGCCCAATGGTAATGGGTATTTCTAAGGAAACAAAAAGAAATGTACAGGATAATAGAAGAAGGAGAAAGGATTCTGAATATGGACTTCAGCTAAAAGAGAAGCAAAAAGTTAAGTTCATTTACGGAATGCTGGAAAAGCCCTTCCGCAAATATTTTGAAATAGCTGCCAAAACTGAAGGTGTAGCAGGTGAGAATCTACTATCAATGCTTGAAACAAGACTTGATAATGTCGTTTTCAGAATGGGTCTAGCTATGACACGTAGAGAGGCAAGACTCCTCGTCGTACATGGGCATTTTGACGTTAATGGCGCAAGAGTGGATATTCCTTCATATAGAGTTGCAGAAGGTGATGTAATATCACTAAGGGATAAAAGCAAAAATAGTGTAAAGTTTAAAGAAATTATCGAATCCACTAAAGGAAGAATTGTTCCTCTATGGATCGATATGAATAAAGAGAATTCTTCATGCACAATTAGCCGCTTACCTAATCGTGAAGATATCGATTATGAAGTAGAGGAACACTTAATCGTCGAGCTTTACTCAAAATAATGACGGTTGGAAGCCTATTGTCGCAGCCCTTTTGGCATATAGCTTTTGGGGCGAAAACGTAAATTTGACAGCGAAACAGGAGGGTTTTTAATGCTTGAAAAGATAGAAAAGCCAGAAATCGAGATAGTGAAGCTCAAGTCGGACGGTACCTATGGGGTATTTACTCTTGAGCCTCTTGAGCGTGGCTATGGGACCACCTTAGGTAATAGTCTAAGGCGTGTGCTGCTCTCCTCGCTTCACGGTTATGCCGTTACATCTGTTAAGATTGACGGAATTCTTCATGAATTTTCAACAATCCCGGGTGTTAAGGAAGATGTTACCGAGATAATCCTTAACATTAAAGGGCTGACCGCAAAATTGTACGGAGAAGGTCCTAAGACAGTCTATATCGAGGCAGAGGGTGAATGCGAAGTAACTGCTGGCGATATTAAAACTGATTCTGAAGTTGAGATTCTCGATCCTGGTATGCATATTGCAACACTAGGAGCAGGGGCGAAGCTATATATGGAGATAACGATTGACAAAGGACGCGGCTATGTTACGGCAGAACGCAATAAGCAATTAATGCAGTCAACCGTAATTGGGCTAATCCCAGTCGATAGCATATATACGCCTGTATCAAAAGTTAACTACACCGTTGAAAATACACGTGTAGGGCAGATTACAGACTATGATAAGCTCACCATTGAGATTTGGACGAATGGAACAATCTCTGCTAAGGAAGCTGTATCGCTCGGAGCAAAAGTTCTCAACGAACATCTCAATCTATTCATCGACCTATCGGAAGAAGCCGCTCAAACGGAAATGATGGTTGAAAAAGATGATAAGGGCAAAGAGAAAGTCCTAGAGATGACTATTGAGGAACTTGACTTATCTGTGCGTTCTTTCAATTGCTTGAAGCGTGCAGGAATTAACACCGTTGAAGACCTCATCAGCAGAACTCAAGAAGATATGATGAAGGTAAGGAACCTCGGTAAAAAATCCTTTGAAGAAGTTACGTCTAAACTTGAATCGCTTGATTTAAGCTTGCGTACTGAAGAGGATAATTGAAAACAATAAGGAGTGAATTTTGATGCCAGGCACAAGGAAACTCGGCAGAGCCTCCGATCATAGAAAGGCAATGCTAAGAGCAATGGTTACATTTTTGCTGGAAGAAGGCAAAATTGAAACCACTGTTTCAAGAGCGAAAGAGGTTCGCTCAATGACTGAAAAGATGATTACTTTAGGTAAAGATAATACACTACACTCCAAGCGTCAGGTTCTTAGCTATGTGACTAAGGAAGATGTCGTGAAGAAGCTATTTGATGAAATTGCACCGAAATACAAGGACGTCAATGGCGGATACACACGCATAGTTAAAATCGGTCCCCGTCGTGGTGACGCAGCAGAGATGGCAATTATTGAATTAGTATAATGCACTGCCTAAGGTGAATAATGTACTTGATGCGTATTTTAAAAATTAGGACGACTGTATTTTGCAGGAGTTTTCATTAAAATTAATGAGGATTTTTAAAATGCGTTCAACACCTAAACGAGCCCCCCTTAGACCAATGTCTAAGGGGGGCTGAGTGCAAAAAAGATTAGAGGATTACCTACATCGGTGAAAGGCGGTATAACAATGGCGAAAAAGCCAGTTTTATTATATACAGATGGTGCTTGCAGTGGGAATCCCGGTCCCGGCGGCTGGGGTGCAATTTTGCAATTTGGCGAACATGAGAAGGTGCTATCCGGCGGGGAAGCGGCAACAACGAACAACCGCATGGAATTAACTGCCGTGATTCGTGGACTTCAAGCCCTGAAATTCCCGTGCAAGGTAAAAGTCTATACGGATAGTAAATATATCGTCGATGCCATGGTGAACGGCTGGGCAAAAGGATGGAGGGCAAAGGGGTGGAAACGCTCCAATAAGGAAGATGCTCTCAATCCCGATCTTTGGGCGCAGTTGCTAGATTTAGCTGATATTCACGATGTCGAATTCAATTGGGTAAAAGGACACGCAGGTCATCCAGAGAATGAACGTGCCGATAGCCTAGCAGTGTTAAAAAGAGATGAATTTTCTAATAACATATAGCATAGGGGTTGTAATGTATACTAAAAAGGTATATAATAAAATCAACGTACATAGCAAGATAAGGAGTGGTAACAATGGGACGTGTAGTATATGTCGATAACGCAGCAACGACCAAAGTGTCAAAGAAGGTCATCGATGCTATGTTGCCGTATCTAACGGAGCATTATGGCAATGCCTCAAGCGTGTATTCAATAGGTAGGCAAGCTAAAAATGCAGTAGAAGAATCAAGGGAAAAAATCGCAAAGGCACTTGGCGCTAACACCAGTGAAATCTTCTTCACTAGTGGCGGTTCAGAGTCGAACAACTGGGCAATTAAAGGGCTATGCGATAAGCTGAAAGCTAAGGGAAAAAACCACATCATCACATCAGTTTTTGAGCATCATGCTGTTCTTCATATAGCAGAATCGCTTGAAAAAATGGGTTGGGATGTAACATATATCGATGTTGATAGCAACGGGCTTGTATCACCTGCGGATGTCGAGGCGGCAATCCGTGAAGATACCGCACTTGTATCTATAATGTATGCTAACAATGAAATCGGAACAATTCAACCAATTGCAGAAATTGGCGCTATATGCCGCCGTCATGGAGTAATATTTCACACCGATGCAGTACAAGCAGTCGGGAATGTGGATATAGATGTAGCTAAGCAGAACATTGATATGTTGTCACTGTCGGGGCATAAAATTCATACTGTAAAAGGCATTGGCGCTCTCTATGTTCGTAAAGGCATCGCATTAACGAATTTGATTGAAGGCGGCGCACAGGAGCGTGGTAAACGTGCCGGTACTGAGAATGTAGCAGGAATCGTCGCACTCGGTGTAGCAGTGGAGGAAGCCATCTCAACTATGGCTGAGCGAACACAGCGGCTATCAAAGATGCGTGATCGACTAATTAGCGAATTGCTAAAGATAGATAGATCGCATTTAAATGGTGATAGGGAAAAAAGGCTTGCCGGCAATGCGAATATATCCTTTGAAGGTGTTGAGGGCGAATCAATGCTCTTAATGCTAGATATGCTCGGCATTTGTGCCTCGTCGGGATCGGCTTGCACTTCGGGATCGCTAGATCCATCACATGTATTGCTATCAATCGGCAGATCGCATGAAGTTGCCCACGGTTCACTTAGAATTAGCCTAAGTGACGATAATACAGACGAAGATATTGACTACATTTTAGAAAAAGTTCCCCCAATAATTAAAAGGCTCAGGGATATGTCGCCTTTATGGGAGAGAATAATTAAGAATGAAGATGTAATAAATGAGAGATGTAGTTACGATATAGCTAAAATGAACGAATAGTTCGGATAAAAAAGGGGAGGGATTATAATGACATATTCTGATAAAGTTATGGATCATTTCATGAATCCACGCAACGTTGGTGAAATTGAAGATGCCGATGGCATCGGCGAAGTTGGCAATGCTAAATGCGGCGATATCATGAAAATGTACATTAAAGTAGATGATAATGTAATAAGCGATGTTAAGTTTAAAACATTCGGCTGCGGGGCGGCAATTGCTACATCTTCAATTGCGACAGAGCTAATTAAGGGGCAGAGTATTGATTATGCAATTGGATTAACTAATAAGGCAGTTGTTGAGGCATTAGATGGGCTCCCACCGGTAAAGGTGCATTGCTCAGTATTGGCTGAGCAGGCGATTAAAAGTGCAATTGCCGACTATTATCAAAGGCGAGGAGTCGATCCAGCGCCATTTGTCGGCGAGATAGACGATTGTGAAGCTTGCCATCATTAAACGATTTACAAGACAATTAAGTATTTTAATTGTCTTGTTTTTTTGTCCACATCCGCTGGAAATACTAGGAATATAAAAAAGAAATCTTTTTTATATAAAACCCTTGCATAAAACAAAAACATATGATACAATATAACCGTACTAAAACAAACAGTACGGTTATATTGCTATAAACGTGCGGTTATATGATTATAATTTGCACTTACAGGCGATTATATAAAGAGAGATGGAGGTAAATGAATGTCTAAACCAGTTGTTGAGATAAGAAATATTAGTAAAAAGATTGGCAAACGTCTTATAATTGACGATTTAAGCATGGATATCTATCCGGGCGAAGTATTGGGATTGCTCGGGCCGAATGGCGCAGGTAAGACGACGACAATTAGAATGATGCTAGGACTGGCATCACTAACTAAAGGCGAAATCTATATTGATGGTTATAGCATTAAATCGCAGTTTACTAAAGCTATTGCAAATGTTGGTGGCATTGTGGAAAATCCGGAGATGTACAAATATATGTCCGGTCGTGATAACCTAGAACATTATGCAAGAATGCACGGTGGCATCAGTAAAGAGAGATTCGATGAAGTTATTAGCTTTATCGGGCTGGAGAACCGCATTAATGATAAAGTTAGGCGGTATTCGCTCGGTATGCGTCAGCGGCTTGGCGTTGCACAGGCGATAATGCATTCGCCGAAGTTGCTCGTACTAGATGAGCCTACAAACGGGCTGGATCCCGCAGGAATTAAGGAACTCAGGGATAAACTACGTGAACTAGCACGTAAGGAGAATTTGGCGGTGCTGGTATCAAGCCATATGTTATCGGAAATGGAGCTAATGTGCGATAGGGTAGCTATCATTCAGAATGGGCGCCTTATCGATGTTAAAACGATGGAAGAACTCTCAAGCTATACTGATACTGATAAGTTAGAGGTTTCCTTTGAGGTGGCGCCAATTGAAGATGCCGCAAAGATAATTTCAGAAAAGACGAATAACGCCTTTGAAATAGTGGGTGGTAATATCGTAACAATGCTTGAACATGATAAAATACCGCATTTAGTGAATTCACTTGTTGCAGGCGGTATAGAGATATACAGGATTGAATACGCTAAGAAATCGCTTGAGGCGGAATTCCTAGCAGTGACGGGGGGTAATATAATTGGCTAATTTTTTCTCACTCATGCATAATGAGCATACGAAGATATATAAGAAGCTCAGCACATATATTATGATAGCGATATTAATTGCCCTTACCATAGTTCCCGCTATTATAATAAAATATGTAAACAATAGGGAATACGGAGATAGTTGGGGAGATGAACAGTATTTAGCGCATTTAGAGCAGATTATGAAGGATGCATCTGAAGAAGAAAAACCCTATTATGAATCTGAAATAAAAGTGGTGAAGTATAATATAGAGAATGGCATAGAAGAAGGTAGCTGGAAGCGTGACGCCGTTTCGGATATGTTCAGCACCTTCAAAGAAATTGGTGGGGAAAACCAAAGTGCTGATAATGAGGACTTCACTAAGATTGAAGCATTTGTTAAGAACGACGATTGGAGAGGGTACCTAAATCATCAGAAGGAAGGTTATGAGAAGATAATCAAAGAGAGTGATGGTGATTCGGGATATGAGTTAGTGGTGGATATCATTGATATGCGCCTAAAATACGATATCCGACCAGGTACGGATATAAAGTCGTGGAAGTCCGATGTTCTATTTTCCTACGGTAATGCAGCAAATGATAAGGATTGGGCGCAGGAGAGCCTTAAGGATATGACACCTATTGAAGAAGAGCCGGAATATTTTGAGGAAGTATTGGATTCATCAAACAAGGATATGGCAAAATATAGGTACAGGTTAGAAAATGACATTAAGCCGGTAGAGGAGAATAGTCAATGGGGCTTCATGAATGAAATAATACAGTTTTTAGCGATAAATCTTATTGCGGTATTCATTGCTATTATTGCCGGTGCCATTGTAGCAGGGGAGTTCGGCAATGGAACGATAAAATTACTTCTAATTAGACCGCATAGGAGATGGAAGCTACTAGCATCAAAATATGCAACTCTTTTCGTTTTCACATTAGAGATGCTTGCAATAGCATTAGTAGTGTCATTTGTAACTGGCGGGATTTTCTTCGGATTCGAGGGAATACCAACATTCTTACGTGTTAGCAATGGGGCAGTTGTCGAGCAGAGCTATCTAATAAGGTTGCTATTTGAAACAGCCTTGAATTCAGTTCCGCTCATTATAACATTTACAATGGCATTTATGATTTCAACGGTATTTAAGAGTGCTGGTTTATCAATCGGTCTATCTCTGTTCTTACTGTTGACCGGGCCGACGGTAACAATGATATTGGCAGAACTCAAGTTCAAACCAGCGAAGTATTTAATCACAGCTAACTGGAATTTAGTTAACTACTTCATGGATGATATATCTTTGATACCGTTCAAGGGAATGACATTGGCATATTCGGTAGTGAATGTTCTAGTATACTTCATCATTTCAAATGTTATTTCGTTCACGATATTTGCAAAAAGAGATGTAGCAACATAGGGATTTAACGCAGCAATTAAAGAAACCGCAAGGAGAATTCTCCTTGCGGTTTTGTGATTATACAATCTTGCGATTTATTGCTTGATGATTTCGCCCATTTGATCGAATGAAGCGCCAACGGCATTGGATTCATCGGTATCAATGTGCATAGCATCGGCGAAATTTTCGTGTACTCTGATTACAGTATCGCCGAGAATAGCCGATCTGCCATCGGTATTCACTTTCACACTTACTATATCTTTATTTTTCAGACCGAGCTTCTGCGCTGTTTCGGGTACCATATGGATATGGCGCTTTGCGATGATTACGCCTTCATCAATTTCTATTTCTCCCTTTGGGCCGATGATTTTACAGCCTGGAGTGCCAGCAATATCGCCTGATTCACGGATTGGTGCTTTTATGCCAAGCGTACGTGCATCGGTTGCCGATACTTCAACTTGCGTTGCGCTCCTTTCCGGTCCTAGGATAGTGACGCCTTTTAATTCGTTTTTAGGGCCGACGATAGTTACCCTTTCTTCACTAGCGAATTGACCTGGCTGCGATAAATCTTTCTTATTTGTTAGGGTTGCACCCTCACCAAAAAGAATGGCAAGATGTTCTTTTGTTACATGAACATGACGTGCCGATGTTTCAACTAAAATTTTATTACTCATTAATTTATACCTCCAAAAAAGTTTAATTCCCTTATATTAATTATAGTATAGATATACGCTAAATGCAAGTGAGATTATCACATAGTTATGGATATGCGTGCCACCTTTTCCAACAAGATTGCATAGAATAATAGTATGCGATTGGATTTCCCATTCCAATAGGAAATCCAATTGATGATAGTAATTTAATAATATGGGGGGATTCACTTGTCGTATAAAAAATCGAATTACTTCCTTGGCACAAATTCGCCCGGCGGATACATAACTAGATTCAACGATTTAATAGAAAGTAATGAATACCATTGCTATATATTGAAGGGAATGCCGGGGATTGAAAATAGGGCAGTGCTTGAACATATTTCAAGAAGATTCAGGCATAGAGAGCGGGAGGTTGAGCATTATTATTGCAGTAATACCGAGGGAAAACTTGATGCAATTGTAATGGAATGTTCTAAGATAATCGTCGTCGATGGTACAATTCCTCATACGTTTCAGACGGTTATTCCGGGCATATTCCACACTGAAATCAGCCTTGCGGATTGTTATGATAGTGCTGCTTTAATGGATCATAAAGATGAAATTGTCGCCTGCTTTTTAGAGAGCCGAGCCGCCGAAAAAAGATGCCGAAGATTCCTGTCGGCATGTTGCGCACTTTCAAACGATACATATACTATCGCATCTGAATGTGTAGATTTAAATAAAGCCCAGGGCTTCATAAATAGACTATGTAGGAAAATCCTCCCCAAAGGGAAAAAAGAATCGGGCAAGGAACATTATCGGCAATTATGTGCAATTACGCCGAAGGGCTATTCGGATTTTATAGACGATAATTTGCACGAATATGATTCGATATACCAGCTGAATTGCGATAATTTCGTCATGCCCGATTTGCTGCTCAAGGGCATAGCGGCGCTCACCCTCCGGAGTGGGATTGACATTATAATAAGTGACAACCCCGTATTCGGGACTAACATAAAAGAACATATATTAATACCGGGGATAAAAACGGCGTTCGTAACATCTCATTTTATGAATGATGTTGATATTGATGATGCAATCCAAATAAATTGCAAGCGCTTTTACGATATGGCGGAGCTGTCAAAAAAGAGGAAACGGCTCAACTTTAATAAAAAGGCTATAAATCAGCTATTTGGAGAAGCGGTAAAATCGCTTGCAATATCGCAGAGCCATTATAAAAGACTTGGCGGATATTATTCGCCGATCTGTAATGAGAAAAAGCTCGATGAAAAATTAAGGTGGCTGAATGAGCAAATTGAACGCATAATCATGCGTGCGGACTAGGTGGACACTTGACATTCCATGGTACTTTGTTATAATTATAACGTGTGATTATAATGTTAAAAGCCGTGTAAAATTCGGCTTAGTGGGGAGTATAAATATGAGCAGATACGGACAATTCGGTGGACAATACAGTCCAGAAACACTAATGCACGCATTGCATGAATTAGAGAACGTATATAATGAATGTAAGGCAGATGCGAACTTCAGGGCGGAACTTGATGAGCTTTACGCAAATTATGCTGGCAGACCATCACGGCTATATTATGCAAAGAAGATGGCGCAGGATTTGGGCGGAGCGAAGATATATTTAAAACGTGAGGATTTAAACCATACAGGTTCACATAAGATAAACAATGTTCTGGGGCAAACTCTCATAGCGAAACGCATGGGTAAACAGCGCCTAATTGCTGAAACTGGAGCAGGGCAGCATGGAGTTGCGACGGCAACGGCAGCTGCCCTTTTCGGCATGGAATGTGAGATTTTCATGGGAGAAGAAGACACCAAAAGACAAGCACTCAATGTGTTTAGGATGGAACTCCTTGGCGCAAAAGTTCATTCGGTAACATCGGGAACAAAAACTCTCAAAGATGCCGTTAACGAAGCAATGAAAGAATGGGCATCACGTGTTGAAGATACATTCTATGTAATGGGCTCAGCCGTCGGACCGCACCCGTATCCAGAGATAGTGCGTGACTTCCAGAAAATAATCGGTGAGGAAGTCCGTGAGCAAATCCTTGATGTAGAGGGCAGATTACCCAATGCGGTAATTGCTTGCGTCGGCGGCGGAAGTAATGCTATGGGGATTTTCAGCGACTTTGCAAATGATGATAATGTTAAGAAAATTGGCGTGGAGGCGGGCGGCAGGGGAATAGACACCGACGATCATGCAGCGTCAATTACTAAGGGCAGAATAGGCATCTTCCATGGAATGAAATCGTATTTTGCACAGGACGAGAATGGGAATATCGCCCCCGTATATTCAATTTCCGCTGGGCTGGACTATCCGGGGATAGGTCCCGAACACGCATTTTTCCATGATGCGCATATTGCAGAATATGTTCCCATTACCGATGATGAGGCGGTAGGTGCATTCGAATATCTATCTAAGACGGAGGGGATTATTCCCGCTATCGAGAGTGCCCATGCAGTCGCATATGCGATGAAACTTGCGCCCGAGATGGACAAAGATGAAATTATCGTAATCAACCTATCCGGCAGGGGCGACAAAGACGTTGCAGCTATTGCGAGATATATGGGAATCGACATTAATGAATAATGGTTAAAAATGCAAGTTTAAAGGCGAAAAAACTTGCATTGAATGCCGATTTGTAGTATAATTTTCTAATGATAAACACGACTTAATGGTATATA
>CALLQQ010000093.1 GCA_938014915.1 uncultured Clostridia bacterium | reverse complement strand
AAATATTTGCCATTACGGGATTTGTTATAACAAATCCCGTAATGGCAAATATTTTATATCGTTCTTTTCTCAATTGATACCCTAATCCCTCGGCAACCGATCCCTTTTCCATGCCCTCTTCTATAAAAATTACACCATCATAGCCTTTCGCTATATTAATAATTTCACGTTCAACAGGGTGGATTTTAATCAACTTCAGAACATCAACATTCATACCTTCGCTGCGCAATTCTTTTACGGCGGCATTGGTATTACTGTAAATTCTACCGTAAGTTACAACAAGTATTCTTGAATTGCCCGTACTGTCAAGGTTGTAGAATTGCCCTTTTTCACATATATTGGTGTTATCGCCGCTGCATTTGCCACGGGGGTATCTTAATGCAACTACTCCGTCAAAATCATATAATGCTGATTCGATACACCATTCAAGCTCACTATATGTTGATGGTGATAGAATTGTTACATTTGGCATTGCCGACAGGAAGGACACGTCAAACAATCCCTGATGTGTTTCGCCATCTTCACCAACAATGCCTGCACGGTCAATAGCAAGAACAATATGTGTATTATCTATCGCCGCATCATGCAATACTTGATCGTATGATCGCTGCAAGAACGATGAATACACGGCAAAAACCGGCTTCATCCCCATTGTGGATAAACCAGCTGCAAATGTTACCCCATGTTGCTCGGCTATCCCGACATCAAAGAACCTCTTTTTATGACGACAATAGAAGAATTGAAGTCCCGTACCATATTTCATGGCGGCGGTAATTGCGCATATCTTCTTATCTTTGTCGGCTAAATCTGCTAGCTTCTTACCGAATACGTTTGAGAAATTATCCTGAATTGATGCATTGACATCTGTGTCCGTGCTGCACTTGGACAAGCCATGATAGGCACCAGGATTTTCCTCGGCTTTCGGCAGGCCTTTTCCTTTAATAGTATTCGCATGTACAACGACAGGTCTTTTGAGCCGCTTTGCCACTTCAAGTGTCTTGATAACTTCTGCAATATTATGTCCATCAACGGGCCCTAAGTATATAAATCCAAAATTCTCGAAAATATTGCTGTGGTATAACATCTCTTTTACGCCTGTTTTTGCAGCATGGATGAATCTATTTACGCCCTTACCGATTATGGGCGTCTTTGTTAGAGTCCTCTTCACCGCCGCCTTCGTCTTGAAATAGCTAGGTTTAGATCGTATATGAGCTAGATAACGTGCGAATGCTCCAACATTTTTGGAGATTGACATATCATTGTGATTAAGTAATATAATAAGGTTTTCGTCACTTTTTCCAGCATTATTGAGCCCCTCATATGCTAGTCCGCCCGTTAATGCTCCATCACCTATCACCGCAACAACGCTATTGTCATTTCCTTGAAGGCGCATTGCGGTTGCAAGTCCGAAAGCGGCAGAAATTGATGTGCTACTGTGTCCCGATATAAACGAATCATGCTCGGATTCGCATGGCTTCGGAAAGCCGGAAATTCCATCAAGCTGCCTTAATGTATCAAATTTATCAAGCCTACCCGTCAGGATTTTATGCGTATATGATTGATGCCCAACATCCCATACAATTTTATCGTCCGGCGATGAAAATACGCTATGCAAAGCGACAGTAAGCTCTACCGTCCCAAGATTTGATGCTAAGTGCCCGCCAGTTTTACCAACTGATTCTATGAGAAATGAGCGAATTTCATCACATAGATGCTTTTTCTGCTCAAGCGTTAGCCCTTTTATATCTTGAGGTAACTTCAATTTATTGATGAAATTACTTTCTTGCATATAGTCTAATTCCCCTTTAAAACTAACGTATAGGAAATACCATAGCTATTAAAATGCCAAGCAATGCCCCTGCTAGAACTTCAAGCGGGGTATGCCCAAGCAATTCTTTTAATTCCTTCTTCTCTATATCATTTAGTTTATAGATTTCTTCCTCGTCATCGTTTAGACGACGATAGAATTTCTTTTTTATCTTATTAATTTCCCTTGCGTGCGTTCCTGCTGCTCTGCGGACTCCCATTGCGTCGTACATAACAATCATCGCTAATATAAACGATATTGCAAATTCAGGAGAATTGAATCCAGTAATTCTCGACATGGCAATTGCATTTGAACACACTAATGCGGAATGAGCACTAGGCATACCGCCAGCACCAAAAAGCCGCTCTAATCTTAGCTTTTTGTACGTAAAAAGATGAATTATTGTTTTTATCAATTGAGCACAAAACCAAGAAGTTATGGCAACAAAAAGTGCATAGTTGTATGAAAGCTCAAGTAATTTGCTCATGTAATCCTCCACGAATTGTACTTATATTAATTGTTTCTTACTAGGAGTTCTTTTGTTAAGCTTATTAGGAAATCGCTATTAGGGAACTCAGCTAAAATGTCAAGTGCCTCGTCCGTTGCCTCCTTAGCCATTTCTTTGGCTTTTTGGGCGCCGAACAGGGTTATATAAGTCGTTTTACCCATCTCGGCATCACTACCGATCGGTTTGCCGAGGGTATTCTCATCACCCTCAACATCAAGGATATCATCAATTATTTGGAATGCTAGTCCAAGTTTTTGTCCGAATAGTCCAGCCTTTTCGCATTGCTCTTTATCGGCACCGGCGACAAGGCAGCCAATTTTGCAACTCATGCTAATTAGCTCCCCCGTTTTCAGTTCATGTATCCTACTCAGTGTGTCTATCGGAATACTCTTTCCTTCACTTTCGAGATCTATAACTTGTCCGCCGCACATCCCGAATACTCCCGAAGATTTGGCAAGTGTCAAGATGACTTCATTCGCCGTATCGGTAGATATTCCACCATCTTTAGCATATTGTGCTATAATTTCGAATGCCTTTATAGATAGCGCATCACCTGCTAGTAGGGCGATATCTTCACCGAATACTACATGGCAAGACTTCTCCCCACGTCTGAAATCATCATCATCCATACAGGGTAAATCGTCATGTATTAATGAAAACGTATGAATCATCTCAATAGCGCAAGCAGGAATTAGTGCGGAGTCCCCGCCGCCTAACATTCGGCAGAACTCAAGTGCTAATATAGGTCTAATGCGCTTACCCCCGATTGAAAGGCTATATCTCATGGCATTTATTACGCTCTCTTGCATGCAAGGTACTTCTTCTACTAATGTCAGTAGTTTATCGTTTATGATCGAAATATAGTCATGTAATATCTTGCTATTTTTCTGTTCCATTGTCATTCCCATCTTGCTCCTTACTATCACCGAGTGTTGTAATTTTCATTTGTGCTTTTTCAAGCTGATCCTTGCACTTCAGCGCGAGTTTTGTACCTTCTTCATATAATTTCATCGACTGTTCTAATGACAGTTCGCCACTTTCCATTTCTTTAACTATTTCTTCTAATCTTAGCATTGATGCTTCAAATGTCATTTTACTCTCCCCTTTGTCCTACCTTTGGTAGCTCAATATTCGCTACTGTTGCGTGGACTTTTCCTTCTCCTAAACGGATAGATATATTATCTCCAACATCTAACTCATTAGATGAACGTATTATCTTATCGTCTTTATATGTTATGGCAAATCCCCTTGAAAGCACATTAAGAGGACTCATCGCCTCAATTACATTGATATTTTCTTTGAGTTTTGCTAGATCGGATTTTAACCTTTGCGATATACTTTCATTCAATCGTAAATTCAATGTAGCAAGTCGATGTGTATGCAATTTTATCGTATTCTGCGGTGATTTTGCCGATAATTTTGCCGACGCACTGCCAAGAATATTTCTATATACCTGCAATTTGCTCGTAGTATAATTATATATAATTTGGCTCATCTTATATAAGTTGTTTTCTAAATTAATTTTGTCGGGTACTGCCAATTCAGCCGCTGCCGATGGAGTTGGCGCCCGTAAATCGGCAACGAAGTCTGCAATGGTGAAGTCCGTTTCATGACCGACAGCCGAAATAACGGGAATCCTGCTTTTATATATTTGCCTAGCGACAAATTCATCATTGAATGCCCATAAGTCCTCAATCGAGCCGCCACCACGCCCAAGAATGATTAAATCCGAATCCGTATCCTGTGCTAGTGCAATTGATTCGCATATTGATTTTGGGGCTGCATCGCCTTGAACAAGTGTGGGTATTAGATATACCGACGCAAGTGGGAATCGCCTCCCCAAAATGCTGAGCATATCTTGCAATGCGGCACCAGTTTTAGCTGTGATTAGGCAAATTTTCATCGGCATTTTCGGTATGGGGAGCTTGTGAGCTGGATCGAACAATCCCTCTTTATCTAGTCTTTCTTTAAGTTGCTCATAAGCTAGATATAATGCACCAATGCCATCGGGCTGCATATCTTCAACGTAAATTTGATATATCCCATCCCGCTCAAAAACTTGAACACTGCCACGCACAATTACGCTTAGACCATTCTCGGGCAAGAATTTAACTGATGAGGCATATCTATTGAACATTATCGCCCTTACCGAACTCCCACTATCCTTTAAAGTAAAATAAAAATGTCCCGTTTTCTGGTGGTTAGTGAAATTCGATATTTCGCCTTTTATCATTAAATTATGTAGTTGCTTGTCCATCTTCAACTTTCGTGAAATATAGTTGTTGAGCTGGGGTACAGTAACTACAATTGGTTTATTCATCTTGAATCTTTCCTTTTTCATCACAATCCCTAGAATAAGCACCAAGGACACCATTGATGAAGCTAACATCGGCATCGTCAGAATACTTTTTAGACAGTAAAACTGCCTCACTTATTGCTACATTCATTGGCATTGATTCATCATATATAATTTCATATAACGCTAATCGTAAAATAGCAAGGCTACTTGTAGGTATCCTAGCTATGGTACGTGTTCTACTATATTTGCCGATAATATCATCAAGATCATCAGCCTTTATAACAACATCTTTGAATAAATTCTTAGCTACATCGTTTAATTTCAAATCATCTATTTCACTTGCTGCGGCGATGACTTCCTCCGGCTCACTTTTATTTAATATTTGTGCAAATATCAACGTAAAAGCAGCTTCACGCATTTCTCTCCTAGTCATATGTTTCTCCCAAATTTTATTTATAATTCTCGATTCATCCCTTGTCGTGCATTCTTGCTGCTTGCTTTTTAAGCAGAAAATTAGCACTGCTCAATAATATCATTAAAGAAATCGAACCCCCCAAATATAAATTAGGAGGGTTATTTGAAATTATTTTGACTCCGTTTGTTTAATTGCAACACCTGCGATTATAACATTAACCTTAGATACAGCAATTCCCGCCATACTCTGTACTGCTTGCTTGACACTTTTCTGTATATTTTCGGCAATGGTAGTTACTTTATATCCTTTTTTCACATTGACACTTACACTAATTTGTGCAACATCATTGAATAGGGTAACTTTAATTGCACCCTCTTTTTTGGTTTTAGACATCATTTCCTTAACAGAACGTTGAATAGGCGCCATCCCGTCGACACCTTCAATTTCAACAGTTGCTAGCTTTGCGATTGTCGCAATAACTTCTTCAGAAATTTTCAAGCTACCTTGTTGCCTATTAATTTGATTTTCCATCATGTACTCTCTCCTTTATACAGGCATGGCACATGGCATTTAATCATCACATTGTGCCCGAATATATTTTGCGTATAATAGTATCTTTCTCTATCTTATTATACCACAAAATCTAAAAGACACAACTATTTTACCTCAAGAATTGTAATAAATTCAGAATCTACTGAAACCTCACCTAATAATGCATCTTTTATTTGCGCTGCTTGTGCTGCTTCTAGCCCGTCAGTTCTTACAATTATATTCGCCGATGTGCCATCAAGATATACAAGACAGTCTTCAAATCCTTGTGCTTTAATCAATGTTTCAATCTTATTTTCACTTTCGATCAGTGATGATAAATTCACCGCATCAGAAGTTTTAATTGCTAATTCGTCATTTGTTAAATCGCCGCCTTTAAAGAAGCTCTGCAATGTTTCAATTGCTTCATCTCGGCTTTTCATTTTATCTAATCTTGCCTGCGCAAAATACTCATCGCTATTGCTATCTTTCTCCTCATCTTTAACCGCACCGGATACAAATTGAGCATCGCCATAATTCGATTCAGTTTTTTCTAGTTTACCCGTTTCTACAAGTTCGCCTGCTCCTTGAGAAAAAACATAGTTTAAGTATATTGCTATACCTAAAATAAGAGTAAGTGATGCTAATATAATTTGCTTTTTCCCAATTATCATATTTATCCTTCTTTTCATTACCATAACCTCCAATAAGATTAATTTGTTACATAGATTTGCGTTGTAGATATATCAAACAGCTTAGATACTGCTTCCAGTATTTTTTGCTGTATATAGGGATTGTCGCTGCCCTTACAGACAATTAAGACTCCCCTCACTCTAGGTTCCAGGATAGTCTGCACAAGGGCATCTTTCTTGCCCGTTTTCCCCTCGACAAGAATGTATTTATTTTCACTTTGGCTTTTCTGCTGATCCTTTTCAATACCGCTTTCATTATACTGTTGTTGGCTATCACTCTGGCTTTTTTCTTCCGATGCAAATATGTATTCAGCGGTACTTTCTAATGTTACCATCACTGATATATCTTCTAATCCATCAATATTCTTCAATATTTTAGTTAGCTTTTTTTCAAGTTCTTCGTGGTACTCATCGGCTTTATATTCTATTCTAGTATCTTCAATTACGTCAGCTTTTTCCACCTTTTTAGGGGATATGAAATCGGACAGAAATATAAGCGCAACACCGACAAGACCCA
>CALLQQ010000092.1 GCA_938014915.1 uncultured Clostridia bacterium | reverse complement strand
CGCTGTTCAATAGAAATTAAACCATTAACAGTTCCCATCGCAGTAAATCGTCTTACTCGATTCATATAAAGATTAGGCTCTACCTTAGCGATATTATAAAATTCATTATTTATATCAGCCAAATCAGAGTATCCTTTATAAAAATTTATAGCATTACAACTAGAAATCCTTGTATTTAAAGGTATTAAATTTAAAAAACTACCACCAAAAATTGCAATCTTCTTCATTTTAATCTATCTTGATTAACTTCTTCTTTGGATTCTCACGATATAAGATAATTTTCCTGCCTATCGCTTGAACAACCTCAGAATTTGTCGATTCTGCTAATGCATTGGCTGTTTCTATCGGTGAAATCTCGCAAGTTTCAAGCACGGTAAGTTTTATCAATTCCCTCGCCTGCAATGCTTCATCTGTTTGATTGATGACACTCTGCGTTACTCCGCCCTTCCCCACTTGAAAAATAGCGTCAATCTTGCTAGCTTGTCCTTTTAGATTTGCTCGTTGCTTACTTGTTAACATAAATATTCTTCCTTTTCATTAGCTCGTTAGTGAGCTTATTTAGTGCAATTGCCCTGTGGCTAATTTTGTTTTTTTCTTCTGGTGAAAGCTCCGCCATACTCTTTTCCCCCACTATGAAAATAGGGTCGTAACCGAATCCGTGTTCACCAACGGGTGAAAATCCAATTTGACCGCTGCATTGCCCCTGTACACTAATATTCTCACCATCTTCCGATATGAAATGTATTGCACAGATGAATTTGGCATTCCTTTTCTCTTTAGGAATACCCGACAACATTTTCAGTAGTTTGTCATTATTATCCTTGTCAGATGCATTCTCTCCAGCAAATCTAGCGGAGTAAATTCCGGGGGCTCCGTCTAAAAAATCTACCGATAATCCGCTATCATCAGCAATAGTGGCAAGTCCCGTTATTTTGTTAATTGCCTTCGCCTTTAATGCGGCATTTTCATCAAAGCTATTTCCCGTTTCCTCAACTTCAATATTTATGCCTGCCTCACTCTGGGAAATGACATCATAACCGAATGGGGATAGAATCTGCTTTAACTCTTTAATTTTGCCATTATTATTAGATGCAACGACTAATTTCATACTGCTCCCCCACTTTTATTACTAATATTATTTATTATATCACACTTTTTTCAATATCGGTAGATTATATAATAAAAGTTTCACCGAACACATGGCAATATCATTATAATAATCCTCATCACTTTAATCGAACAATGCATCTACAAAATTGCTCGCTGAAAAAGGCTGGAGATCATCAATTTTCTCACCGACACCGACGAATTTTACGGGAATGTCTAGCTCGTTTTTAATAGAAAGTATAATTCCACCCTTAGCAGTACCATCAAGTTTTGTTAGCACGATTCCAGATATATTAGCTACTTCTTTAAATTGCTTCGCTTGATTAACGGCATTCTGCCCTGTTGTAGCATCTAGGACTAGCAAAGTTTCAAGGTCAGAATCTTCAAAGTTATTTGTGATAATTCTATTTATTTTTGCTAATTCATCCATGAGGTTTTTCTTATTATGCAACCTGCCAGCAGTATCGCAAATAACGATGTCGCTGCCCCTAGATTTTGCAGCATTGAGGGTATCGAACACCACTGCGGCGGGGTCCGCTCCTTCATGCTGCTTAACAATCCCAGCACCGGCACGTTCACACCATACTTCAAGCTGTTCAATTGCCGCCGCACGGAATGTGTCCGCCGCCGCAACTAGAACTTTTTTGCCATCATTGACAAAGTTATGCGCCATCTTCCCTATTGTAGTCGTTTTACCAGCGCCATTAACACCAATTACAAGGATAATACTCGGCTTTGTCGTAAGTTGCATTTCAGGGGTATCACCAAGCATATCGACCAGAATCGACTTCAGCATAATTTTAATTTCAGCACTGTCTTTTATACCCTTTGATTTTACCTGTTTTCGTAATTCATCGCATATATCTTGAGATGTCACTACTCCGATATCGGACATTATCAAGGTTTCTTCCAGTTCGTCGAAAAAATCCTCGTCAATTTTGGTAAACGAATTGATGAGCTGCTCAACTTGCCCCATCATAGAATTCTTAGTCTTGAGTATGCCTTTCTTCATCTTATTAAATATGCCCAAATTGATTTCCCCTTCCTACCTGTTTATGTATGTTTAATTTAATTCCGGCAATGTGTCACCCGATTGCATTTGCAGCAGCTTGGATACGCCTTTTTCCTGCATTGTAACACCGTAGAGGATATCGGCCTCTTCCATCGTGCCCCTCCTATGTGTGATGAGTATAAATTGAGTGTTATCTGTGAAACTCCTCAAGAATGTCGCGTATTTTATTACATTAACATCATCTAATGCCGCCTCAATCTCGTCCAATACGCAGAATGGTGATGGGCGATATTTAAGGATTGAGAAGTAAATAGCTATTGCTACTAATGCTTGTTCGCCACCCGATAAAGATGATAAATTCTTAATAATTTTACCCGGTGGAGAAACATTGATTTCAATACCTGATTCAAGAATGTTATTCGGATCGCTTAGCGAAAGCTCTCCCGATCCACCATCAAACAATTCAACAAAAATCTTTTTAAAGTTATTATTTATTTTCTCGAAGCTATCTGAAAATGTTTCACATATATTAGTTGTCAATTCATGTATTAACTTCTCTAATTCCTGCTTTGCGTTCTCGACATCGTCAAGTTGACTCGATAGGAATTCATATCGCTCACTTACTTCTTTATACTCCTCGATTGCCGCTACATTGACATTGCCCAGTGCTTTAATTTTGCCACGTAATTCACTTTGTTCAGCTCTAGCAGTTATCATATCCTCAATTGGATAGGCTACTTCTGCCGCCTCGCTCCTTGTTAATTGATACTGTTCCCATAGGGTGGAGATAATATTATCGTAATCTTTTTGTATCGATATTTTTCTTTCTCCTAACATAGCTATATCCCTTGAGAATTTCTCCCTATGTTCAATTGTCTGCTTTTGCGTTGCATTAATTTCAGTTGATTTTTTCTCATATTCCAATCTTTTTTCTTGAATAGAGCTTATCTTAAATGTATGGGCATTGACTTCTTCCTCTGCCTCACTTATTAGTTCTTCCTTTCGCTCAATATCCTCCTGCTTTTCGAT
>CALLQQ010000091.1 GCA_938014915.1 uncultured Clostridia bacterium | reverse complement strand
CAAGGCGATTATAATAGCAGAACTGAAGGAAACGGCGAAGAAATTCGGCAATCCGAGAAAGACTAAGCTTGATTATGAAGCGGTGGAAATTGAGGAAGAGGCGCAGGAGGAAATTCCGAATTATCCAGCACACCTAATTATATCAAAAGAGGGCTATTTTAAGAAGCTTATACCGCAATCGCTGCGTATGAGCAGTGACCATAATCTCAAAGATGGTGATAGCATTGAGCTTTCAATTGAGGGAACAAACCACCACGAATTGCTTTTCTTCACCGATAAGCAGCAGGTATATAAATCGAGGGCGAGCGACTTTGAAGATACTAAAGCGAGCCTGCTTGGCGAATATATCCCGGCAAAACTTGGCTTTGACGAGGGTGAGAATGTTCATACTATGGTAGTCACACTTGATTATAGTGAGGAACTTCTTTTCTTCTTCGAAAATGGTAAGGCGACAAAAGTATCGCTAAAACAATACGAAACTAAAACAAGGCGACGCAGATTATCGAATGCATATACGGACAGATCGCCGCTGGTCGCCCTATTTACACTAACTGAGGATAAGGAATTCGCATTGCTATCGAGCGATAACAGAATGCTCATTTTCAATTCGGCGCTGATACTTAGCAAGGCATCACGCAATACCGTTGGCGTTAATGTAATGACACTGAAGAAAAAGGCAACTCTATCTTCGGTATATGAATTCAGCGACGATTTAATTAAGAATCCGGCACGATACCGTGTGAAGAATCTACCAGCAACGGGAGCGATAGCGAGGGATTTCACGGAACCTGATCAAATGAGCTTAATTTAAACAAGTAAAAGGAGCTATGATATTAATATCATAGCTCCTTATGCTCTTGCTCAATAGTATCACGAAGAAAATTCGTGAAGATAATAAATGCAAACACAAAAGTGAGCATTAGCACAGTCTTATTTTAGCCTTTTTATATATTAATTATACAATGTAGGTTTAATATCGCTATCTAAAACTTTTTTAATCGTGTCGACATTCTCTTGCAGTCTTTTATTATTTGGCGAATACTCTAATGCTGTTTTTGCATATTCAAGTGAGCGCTCATGCATGCCTAATTTAAAGCAGGCAAGCGCCGCCAAGTCATACGGATTCTCATTCCACGCATAGGCATTGTTGATATAATTTGCGGATTTATGCTGAATTTTCAATGCCTCCTGCACCATGAAAAATACCGCTTCAAAATTTTGATAATCATATTGTAGCTGCGCACATTCGATATAGGGTTCTCTCATTGTCGGGCACTGCGCTATTGCACGTAAATACCAACGGTATGCATTATTATAATCACCTAGATTTCTATAACATTGTGCAATATCACGCATTGCGGCGCTCCGCTCCTCCGACCAAGTTGATGAGGGGAGGGATAAATGCCGCTCAAGCTGGTCTATTGATTTTTCCCACATTCCCATATACATATATTCCCGACCAAGATAATATGACATACGGCTATCGTTAGGACTTTCCTTAACGGCAAGCTCTAGTAGTGGCAGATATGAACTCCTTGATTTGCTACTATCGGGGTAGTGATTTAGCACCATTCCATCAATATAGACTTTCTTTTCTGGCTTAGTTCCGATGTATTCAAGACATTCATGCACGGGGTAAATCCACCGATATTCGTGCCTAGAATGTACTTTAAAATAGTTGAACTGCACATCGGGCGAACCGTCACTTTTCAGGCTCCAATTGTATAGATAGTTGCCGTTATTTGTATCGTCACTCCAACTTTTTTCAAGGTGACCTCTCCACCCTTTTTCAAAGGTTTCATCAAGATCCGTGCAAACACATATATCAACGTCATCAGGGACATTGGCAAGTGACACATTCCTAGCTATATCGAATCGCCACGGGGAAATCTTATTTACATGCACCGTCGCCCCAAGTTCACGCAGTTTCCCTACTGTGCCATCGGTAGAACCCGTATCGGTAACTACGATTATATCCGCCTCATTCATTGAATCTACCCAGCGACTGACGAATTTTTCTTCATTCTTGCAAATTGCATATACGCAAACTTTGTATTTATTCACGCCTTCACCCCGTTAATTTTGTTTTGATGATATCTAGATTTTGCTTTAGACGGGCATTGTCCGGTTCAAGTTCGAGCGCAATTTTTGCAAGTTCGTGTGAGCGGTTATATGCACCTAAATGGAACGCCGATATTGCACCTAAATCATATATTTCATATCCCCAGCCCTGGGATTCAAATAAATAGCTATTTGTTTTTTCGGTGATTTTCAATGCTTCGCTGGCGGCAAAATATGCAAGTGGCCAATCGCTTAGCACATATCCTAATCTAGCAAGATGCAAATACGGTTCACGGATATATGCACATTCGGCTATCGCCTTTAGCAGGAATAACTTTGCATTTTGCATATCGCCTTTACCCTGATATGCCCTTGCTATAAAGCGATAGCCCGCACTCCTTTCTTCGTTCCAAGTTGCAGATTCTAAATTCAGATAACGCTTTAATGTGGCGATACATTCATCATATTTCTGATAAAAAATATACTCCCTGCCAAGCCAAAACGTCAATCTATCGTTGTCGGGATTTTCCTTTACTGCAAGTTCGAGTAGGGGGAGGTATTGCCCACGGGATTTACTGCTATCGGGGAAGTGATTGACTACCATTCCATCTACAAAAACAGCTTTTTCCTGCTTGTCGCCGATATATTCAAGGCATTCATGCACGGGATACACCCATTTATAATCATGCCTTGAATGAATTTTAGAGAGGTTATATTGCACATCGGGCGAGCCGTCAATACCGAAACTCCAATTATATTTATATTTTGCAATGGTGACATCTTCCGCCCATGCTTTTTCTAGTTTCGCCCTCCACCCTTTTTCAAATACTTCATCTAGATCGCATGAAACGCAGATATCGGCATCTTCCGCCACATGGGAAAGAGCAATATTCCTAGCAATATCGAATCTCCACGGATCGATATTGTGAATGTGAACGACTGCTCCAAGTTCACGGAGTTTCTCCACTGTTCCATCGGTAGAACCTGTATCGGTGACGATTATTTCATCTGCCTCTTTCATTGAATCTATCCACCGTTTGACGAATTTTTCTTCATTCTTGCAAATTGCATATACGCAAACTTTGTATTCTTTCAATTCATCACCAACCTTGCAAAATTTAAAGTCATAAAGCCGATTCCATCACTACTATATTTGCTTGAATTGGGATAGTCGGTATCGAAACGGCATCGCCCGTCACATTAACAAGTGAAAGTGTAGCAGGAGCAGCGCCGACTGCTATAAATGCGGTTCCATGTAATTGCCCCGTTGTAATCGGGGTTGAAGCTCGTATTCCACCACTGCCATTCAATTGCACGTCGAATGTTATTGACTGCGAATTATTAGCGCCATTTGTCGCAATCCACCATGAAATATAGTAGTTTCTTGCGGATGTAAGTAGGAATTCCCCGTTGGCACTATTATAGGTGATATTCAAACTCTGGTCGGTAATAACATTGTTGAACAGAACATTCGCACCATTTGGAATTGTGCTTCCGCCCGAATTCGTTAGCTGAACTTGAACTCCCCTTAGCTGAGAATCCGTTCCGGCTGGTCCTGTCGGTCCTACCGGTCCTTGAATTCCTTGCGGTCCCGTCGGTCCTTGAATTCCCTGCGGTCCTTGCAACCCCATGGGTCCTGTCGGCCCTACCGGTCCTTGAATTCCTTGCGGCCCCGTCGGTCCTTGAATTCCCTGCGGCCCTTGAAATCCCATTGGACCTGTCGGTCCTTCGATGCCTTGGATTCCTTGCGGTCCCGTCGGTCCTCTAAATCCACGAATTCCCTGAATTCCTTGCGGTCCCGTCGGACCACTGATGCCTTGCATTCCTTGCGGCCCCGTTGGCCCCCTTATCCCACGCACCCCTTGGATTCCCTGTGGACCCGTCGGACCTGTTGGGCCTACATTGCAATTGCAGTTACAGTTACAGTTGCAATTACAATTGCAACGTGAGTTGTTGCAACATACTAGTCCTTGAAGCAGCGAATTAGTAACACTGTTCTGATATCGATTCTCTCTCATATAATCAACCTTTCGATAAAATGAAACATATACACCAAATGTATTTATGCTATTTAAGCCTACAACATTATATGCACGCAAAAATATATTGTTATATAAAAAACTACTCCACGCAATTTGCGTAGAGTAGTTATGAATCGTACTTTATCTTATTCGATTGTCACGTCGTCAACTGATTCATCATCAGTCGAATCATCATCGGAAGAATCGTCTTCCATTGGTATATCGTCATAAATAAATGCCCTTATAGCTGTTTTCGCAGCATCTAAATCGTATACAAGGTATGAAATTCCATTTATCAATTGTCCCTCTCCCATAGCGGGCCCACTGTCCGCTGGCAATCTAGCCTGCTCAACTGATATAGAATTATTGAGAAAAATGCCGCCAAGCTTTAGCCCATCTTCAATAGACATGGAAGTCTGGACATAGGGGAAAATCTTCCTCGCTACTTCTGGATACTCCATTTTGTTTAGGCTCAGCGCCTCATGAAAAAGCGCATCAAGTAGGTCACGTTGCCTCTGCGTTCTTTCGAAATCGCCATTACCAACATAACGCACCCGTGAATAGCCAAGCGCCTGTATCCCGTTTAAGTGATGCTTACCAGGTGAATCAATATAGGTGGCTGGCTTACCATAAAGTCTAGACTGATATTCAATTTGTGAATTTATGTTACGAAGTTCATAATCTTTAATCTCAATATCAACTCCGCCAATTGCATCGACAATCTCCATCAACTGGTTAAAATTGACGGTGGCATAATTGCGAATATCAAGCCCGAAATTCTCATTAATTGTCCTAACGGCAAGTGTCGGACCGCCATAGAAATATGCATGGTTAATCTTATCCATTCCATACCCATCAATATGTACATAGCTATCACGCATAATTGATGTGAGCTTAATCTTCTTATGTTTGCCATCCAATGTTAGAACCATAATAGCGTCAGAACGGCTATCTTCGTCATATCTTTGGTCTGTGCCGAAAAGTGCTATATTGGTGATTGCATTAGCTTCTTTTGGAACTTCCTGCACTGGTGGCGTTGTTATACCTAAATTGCTGTCATCTTTTGGGAATTCCTTATCAAAATTGATTCCGCCAACAATAATTCCAGCATAAATGAGAACGCCAATTACTACAAATGCAAAAACCGATGCCGATGAAATAAGGAACCATTTCATTCTTTTTCTTTTTGGCTTAGTAATGATAACAGGATCAGCTATTTTTTCTAGATCTGCATTGTTTAAGTCATCTTCCAATGTAAATTCATTAAGAATTTCGTCTATATCGTCGGATTCGTCATTTTGTACCGTAGAATCCGAATTTGTGTCAGTTAATTTATTTGACCATGCGCCATCGTCATTAGATGGCATGGATTTTTGTGGTTTATCGTTAATTTCAAACAACTCCCATTAATTTGTTAGTGGGCTTTTTACATATATAAGACGTAGTTTATTATACGACAGTTTAGGGCATTTGTCAATTGGAAGATTAGCTACTTTTAGCGAAAATTTGCATGTGAGGGGTGGGGCAGTTCTGCTGAAATAGACAAAATTCGATAAAAGCTGAAAATCTTAATAATAGGTACTTGCATTATCAGATTATTTTTGCTATAATAATTAAGCGCTGCTGAATTTATCTTACAACTTAATATGTGGAGAGGTGTCCGAGTGGCTGAAGGAGCACGATTGGAAATCGTGTGCGGGGTTAAACCCGCCGAGGGTTCGAATCCCTCTCTCTCTGCCAAATAACCGCACAAACATTGTTTGTGCGGTTATTTTTATTTGCGGGGGAAAAGGTGGGGTGACAATTTCAACTATTTTCTTGAAAAACTGTTGACATTAATAGTCTAATATGTTACGATAAGATTACCAACTGGAATCAACTTCAATTCTCACCAGCAAAAGCTTATACATGAAATGAAGATTATCTTAATTTAAAAGGGGTGGCAAGATGCATTTAATAAAATATGCAATATCTATTCTGAATTTTCTGATTATCATCGCATTATGTGGATGCAACCTCGCTAATTCAGATGCTCAATCGGAGTATGTAAATATATCGGAAGTCGTACAGAAAATCGAAGGTGAGCAACTGAACATTAATATAGATAGTTTTGAATACGATGATAAACCATATAATATTATGAAATTTACGTATACTATTGATGGAAATTACTTTTATAAATTCTCGTATCCTCATAAAAAAATTAATTTACAAAGTGGTCGTGTGCAATATGTATGTCAAATTCCCGGATGCGCTCATGATGAAATTACTTCACCCGGCTGCATCAGTTATCAATATTTTGGTTCTCCTGTTGCGACATCGAGCGGTATATATTATACCGACGAGAACAAAGTTATGCTATTTAACGGTGAGAGCAGCATGACAGTACTGGAAAATGATTTTTATACTGATTATGAAGAAGAGGCCTATCCCGGTACAGAGAATAGTGTTTCCGACTTAGTTATTAAAGATAAGATTATGTATATTGCTGGTCCTACATTTTTCTTTACATATAATTTAGACACGCAGGAAAGGTCCGAGCCCCATGCTATTTCAGATTCACTCCTCATGTCGCTCTGTGTCGGCGATGAATATTTATATTATTCAACCGACAGTTTAGAATTTTTTATGTATGATTTAGAAGAGAAGTCCATTCAAAAACTTGATGATAAAGTTGGGCAGGTATGCATAAAAGATGATAAGGTGTACTACGTTAAATATAAAAATGAAATACCTTATCTTTATACAATGGCTGCAGACGGATCAAACAACACGGAACTCATAGAAGATTGTTGGGTTAATTATTATATAACAAATGATTATATCTATTATCAGGGATTCTCTAATACAGATATATTTAGATGCGAGCATGATGGAAATAATCCCGTTAAAATAAATTTACATAGCGACGACACACATCAAGAACTTGTATGGATTATATCGACAGGATCTATGAATCATGTTTTCATTACTGACAATGATATAGTATATATCATTGAGGATGGTTCGACTGAGTTTATAGAAATAAAAATCGGGGAGGAGTAAAATTGATTTCTGAAATAAAAAAACTATTTTCCTCGCCGTTTACATATGTTTCTCTTTTAATCGTATTTGCATTCTTGTCAGTTTTCATTGTGAATGCCGCAAGAACTGACAGGGCAGCGGACAAAACTTATGAAAGTTTTCTAGCCGAAATCAATTCTAGTAATATGCCGGAAGATGAGCATATCTTAAAGCTACATAATGACATTGAGTCCTTGAATATGCAGATGGTTGAAATGGGCGATGGCTTTTTTAGTATTCAAGGAGATTATGGCGAAACTTTAGCGGATGATTTAGTTATCTTTTATGGTGCGTATAACCTTCTTGAATATAAGAATAACCAATTCCCCAATAACCGCAAGCAAATTATCAACGATTCTATATACAAAATTATGGAAGAGGAGCAAAAAGAATATCCTAATACAAAAGTTATTAAGAGTAACGAGCTTGCAATAAAAAAGTACAATAAAGCAGTACCACTAGAGCTAAAGAATGTCGGAGATATGGAAAGCATGCAGTTATACTTCGATAACACGATATGGGAATATGCGATGATAGCATTCATTGTTATGCTCACTGTAAGGATGTTCACAGTTGATATATCGAGCGGTGCATATAAAATGGTACATTCTTCACGAATGGGGCGGCGGCATTTATTTACTAGGCAATTTCTTGCCGTTTCATCAATAGTCACGGTGATTGCAATAATTGCTGCTTTAATCCAACTTATATTCGGTGTTGCCCTCTTTGGCGTGTCGAACTTTTTTCTTCCTTTACAGATGTATTCTGAATATGAGTTCTGCCCATTTTCCATTTCTATCGCCGCATTCCTACTGATAAAGTTTTTATGCAAGCTGCTATTTTATATTATGATTGTAGCGGTTACGGCGATGGTATCAATCATGACCCGCAAACAATTTATATCTTTGATAACTTCTTTAGTTGTTGGCGTTGCTCCGCTAGTGACAATTACATATTATTTTGACCAAACTACAAAAGATAGCGGCGATATATCAACAAAATTTAAAGCTTATGACAATTTAAGGGGCGTCGTACCACACGGGCTGCTAAATATTCGCAGATATTTTTCTACATTCGATTACATTAATCTACTTGGATTCCACATAAGCAGGATAGCACTCATACTATCCATTACCGCTTTAATCACCATAATTTGTTCTATCGTCGCATATAAAAATTATGGAACACCGAAAGAGGTGGCAGTATGAAACTTGAATTTAATAGCCTAACTAAAAGGTACAAGGCTAAAACGGCACTTGATGACTTCAACTATACATTATCGGAGGGAATTCACGCATTACTGGGACCGAATGGTTCGGGTAAAAGCACACTCATGAATATTCTTGCAGGAATATTGAAACCGACTGATGGGAATATCACTCTTGATAACAAAGATACAATAAAATTGGGCGATAGTTTTCGTGATATATTGGGGTATCTTCCGCAGTATCCTGGTTTCTATCCATCTTTCACGGGATATAATTTGATGAAGTATTTTGCTACTCTTAAAGGTGTTGACAATCCGAAAGGCAGAATCGAAGAATTGCTTGAATTTGTGAATCTTTCATCGGATAGCCATAGAAAATATGGTGAATTTTCGGGCGGAATGAAAAGGCGGCTCGCAATTGCCAATTCACTCTTGAACGATCCTAAAATACTCATTCTCGATGAGCCGACGGCAGGTCTTGACCCTAAGGAGCGAATGAGGTTCCGCAATATTCTAAGTCAAATCAGCAGGAATAAAATTATAATCGTTGCAACCCATATTGTTTCAGATGTTGAAACGATAGCCGATAATATAATATTGCTAAAGTCGGGGAGAATAGTCCTTTCCGGCTCTGTGACCGATGTGGAAAAACACATAAGCGAAAAGGTATGGAATGTAGAAACTACTGCAAATGAGGCAGAACAATACGTTCTTTCAAACTCGAATGCAAATATTATTAAACAGGGGGATTCTGTATTTCTGCGTATTGTCAGTGATGAGCCGCCATTTGAAGATGCTGTTTTAGCAGAGCCAACCCTTGAAGATGTATATATGTATTGCTTTGATGAGAGTGGCTCAGCAGGTGATGAAGATGAAGATTTTTCTTTATGAAGTCAGGAAGTTGCTCACTTATAAAAGCATTTTTATAATAGTTTTAGCGCTCATAATTCAGGTTCTAATCATGTTCATTCCCCACCAATATGAACATGATTATTCTGATGAGGTCTATAAGAAGTACATTGAGCAGATTAGCGGCGAATATTCCTATGAAAAGCGGGATTTCATCTTTGATAGAGCGGATGAAATTAATGAAATAATCTACAATCATGACGATGTAGTAACTGCATATAAACGTGACGAAATTTCCCTCGACGAATTTGAATCTCTCAACTTTGCTTATTACAAAGCATTAGCGGAGGAGCCTACCGTTGAATATCTAAAGCAAAAATGCAATTACTTCGATGAACTAGGCAGGGGGGTATTTTTTTATGATACTAATTGGACTGAATTCTTCTCCGGCACCAGCTATAATTATATCGTTGCACTAGTAATTATTTGCCTGACTATTCCCGTATTCACTAGCGAATATCAGTCAAATTCTATTTCAATGTTGCTCACTACACGTTATGGAAGGAGAAAGGTCTGCATCTCCAAGATTATCACAGTAGTGATCGCAACTTTCGCAATTGCATTAACGATCTATATGCTGAAATATGCGACTTTCATGTGTATAAAGGGCAGTAATGCAAGCCTTGGTGTAGAGAATTTAATCGGCTACAATAATTTCCCCGGGATTTCACTCCTACAATATTATGTAATAGATACGGTCATTAAATCGGTTTCATGGGTGGTGGCGGCATTATTCATATGTGCAGTTAGCGTTCTAGTTAAAAGTACAGTGTTTTCGTTCTTTATCTCATTTATTTTCGTCGTGTGCCCCTATTTTATGGCTCAATTTTTTAGTGGCGATTGGTTCGCATATCTCTTTAGTGCAAATCAACTAGGGGGAATGTACACTCGCGACTTAAATCCCACCTTGCTCATAACATCATATCTTATAAAATCCGCTATATATACCGCCTTCTCAATTCGAATGTGGGAAAGACGCCTGCGATAAAAGCCAGATGTGCATAATACGCATGAATAACCATCGTCCGTTAATGGATTGATGGTTTTTTGCTTGGTGGCGATAATCCTATAACTAGCTCCAAAGTTTCAGGGTAGGGGGGGAAGCGAATTCCCTCAATGCGGCTTCACACGCTCACGATTTTTTGAAATAATAAATTATTACAAAAAAGTCTTGACAAAAATGAAAATATGATTTATTATAGAATAAAGACTTATTACAAAAAATCGTACGGAGGTGATTTCGTTTTGGAAAGGAAATTTAAAGAGTTAGTGACCTTCTACAATGGGGTTAATACAACAAGGGCAGAGAGTCAGCTCGGCATAACTAGCGATGTAAAATACTATGATCAGAAATCTTTTGAAGCCGATTATTACTACAAATCGGTAGAGGGGGAAATTCCGCCTATAAAAGCACCTAAAGATGATAACAATTTATTCTTAAAGGTGGGCGATGTCGTTATAAGCAATACTTTAAACCTTGCTACAATAATAAAAGAGAACAATGCTAACAAATTACTAACGCATAATTTTACTAAAGTTGAGTTCAAGGGCAATGAGCTCAATAAAGAGTACTTTATATACTTATTCAATGAAAATAAGTATATAAAAAGACAGAAGGAAAGAAAAAGACAGGGCAGCTCTATTTTGAAAATTCCGACACGCATATTGGAAGATGTTTCTGCTCCAGTGATTCCCTTAGATGAGCAGGTAAAGGTTGGCGGTATTTATACGGAGGTCCTGAAATTGAAGGGCAAGCTAGAAGATTATTCGTGCCTGATGGAGCAAATCACAAGCAGATTGTTAGAAAAGGCAGTAGAGGGGGCTAATATTCATGATTGATAAAAGTGAAGCGATATTTGAAAAGGAATTCATCAGCTATCTTACGCAAATAGGCGGAGGCAAGCAATGGGAATACATGGAGCACATTAAAACGACTGAAGATTTGTGGAGTAATTTCAAAAGAATATTAGAGCAAAATAATTCTGCGCGGCTTGACGGACCATTGTCGACTACTGAATTTAATCAGGTAAAGAAGATAATATCAAATATAGAAACACCATACCAAGCTGGGCAGTTCTTATACGGCGTTAATGGGGTATCGGAAATAGAATTAGATTTAGATAATGGGAAGCACGTATTCCTAACCGTATTCGATCAATCACAAGTCGGTGGCGGGAATACGGTATATCAGGTAGTCAATCAAATTAAAAGGAAGAAGATAATAGACGGTAAGGCGGATTGCAGATTCGATGTGACATTACTCATTAACGGATTGCCGATAATTCAGATAGAGTTGAAAAAGGATCTCCACGGTGTAAAAGAGTCATTCAAGCAAATGCACCGCTATATAGCAGAAAGACAATATAGCGACATATTTTCCACATTGCAAATTTTAATCGGAATGACGCCCTATGACATAAAATATATGGCGAACACGACGAAAGAAGCATTTAACTATGATTTTGCATTTAGGTGGCAGGACGAAAAGGAATCGAAACCGGTGATGTTCTGGAAGACATTCACAGATAAAGTATTGTCCATACCGATGGCGCACGAATTGGCAACAAGGTATATGATACTTGACGGAACGAAAAATAAAGAGAGTATCAAGGTTATGCGTCCGTATCAGGTATATGCAACAAAGAATGTGCTGGATAAGATAAGGGCATATAATTTCAAGAGTAATGACGGAAGACTGGGCTATATATGGCACACAACAGGATCGGGCAAGACAATCACAAGCTTCAAAACTGCGTGGCTTGCAAGTAGATTGCCCAATGTGGGTAAGGTTGTTTTCTTAGTGGATAGGGTTGCGCTTACGAATCAGACTGCGGACGCTTATCGTGCCTATGAACCTACGGCAGGAATTCAAGGGCAGTCGGGAATTGTAACAGATACGGCGAACATTTCAGACCTACACAGGAAGTTAACCGGTAAAAAGACGGGGGATATCATCGTTACAAGTATTCAAAAAATGTCGAGGTACGTATCACGAAAGAACTTCAAAGACTTAAATAAAAACATTCTTTTTATAGTTGATGAGGCGCACCGCTCCGCAGGTGATGGTAAAGACGAGCAGGCAATGCTAGAAAAAATCAGGAATGCAGTGCCAACATCGGCGTGGGTCGGTTATACGGGCACTCCTAAATTCCCGACAACTAGAATCATATTCGGCGACCTCCTCCATTCCTATACTATAAAGGAGGCAATAGCGGACAGGAATGTTCTCGGCTTTAAAGTAGAATTCAAAGAAACAATAGAGCCGCCCGAAAATCCTACTGAAGAAGATATAGATGATAATATTCGCTCAAGTGTATATGATACTAGCACGGATCATGTAGAATTAGTCGTGAAAGATATATTCGATAATTGGAGGGAGCGCTCAAATAATAGAAGATATAACGCTTTATTCACGGTTCACGTCGGCGGGAGGCAGCCAAGCACGCCACGGGCTATGGAATATTTCGATGCCTTCCTAGAAGAAAATAAACGCAGGAAAGCCGACGAACGGCTAAAGGTGGCTGTTAGCTTTTCTATGGATAGTTCTAATAGTGATAATCAACTAACTACAAATGAAAATCTGCTAAGGGCAATGAAAGAATATGAAAAAACATTCGGTGTATCTTACGATATGAAAACGGTTAGGGCATATCATGAAGATATAGCTAGACGGCTCAATAAAACATCTGACGACGGGAATTATCTAGACCTAGTAATAGTAGTGAATCAGTTTTTGACAGGATTCGATGCGCCTGAATTGAACACTCTATATGTAGATAGGACACTCAAAGATGGCAATTTAATTCAGGCTTATTCCCGCACCAATAGGGTACATAATTTCACGGATAAGCCGCATGGGAATATCGTGAATTATCGGTGGCCAAAAGAGAATGAATATCAGATGAATATGGCACTTGCAGTATATTCTAATCGTGATTCAGCATGTGAACAAATGAGTTTAGAGGATTTAAGGGCAAGTAATGAGGAATCGGGGCTTATCTCCAAGCCGTTCAATATTATTCAGGCGGAAATTAAGAATGTGGTGAATGATTTAGACAGTCTTACTGATGGATATTCGCAAATACCCCCGAGTGAACACGCGCAGGAAGTTCTATATGATAAGTTGAGGGAGTATAATAATCTTCTTAGCCAGATGAAGCAACATACGGAAGATGAAGATAAGAATCCTATTTCCGCCTATGACAATCCCGATGAATTCTATAAATATATAGGAATAACGAGAGAAGAGGAAATTATACTCACTACTGTAATTGCTGGCGAATTAAAAGAGCGACGGGCGAAACAGGAAAATATCGATATTTCACAGGTGAATCTATCCATGATTCATATCCATGATGTCATCATTGATTATGATTTCTTAGTTGATTTAATTGCAGATATGGCGGACCAAGTCCATGCTAATGAGATGGACAAGGCGGCAGATACTAGAAAAGAGATCGATATTGAACTAGCAAAATCCGAGAACGAAAATGAAAAGATGAGGTATAGGAATTTCGTCGATAAAATCTACTCAAAGGAATTTACCTTTGATAACTATCCAGCACCGAGGAATCGTGAAAAGATGAACCAGGCAATGGATAAGGCACAAACACAAACGAATATCCGCCTTATAACGAATTTTATTAGGAAGTGGGGGCTGGATAATATTATTAAGCCTATCGAACTAGAAGAACTAATCAAGAAACATCGTTACGGGCAAAAAGATCTTGATAATCAGGGGGAAGTCACTGATATTATGAATGCGGCGAAAGATGACTATATAGAACTAGCAGATGAAGATGTGGCTAGCCTTACTTGGGTGCGTTATAGGATAGATTTGCATGATAATTTATACGATCTAGCCGACGACATAAAAAAAGGAGAAATGTAGATGAAGAAGTTGAAAGTGCCTGGAATTAGATTCAAGGGATTTACTGACGATTGGCGGCGGCGGAAATTGGGGGATTATATGAAAGTTCCCCATAAGGAATCAATAGAAGT
>CALLQQ010000090.1 GCA_938014915.1 uncultured Clostridia bacterium | reverse complement strand
ATTTTCCATAATATAGTTGCTGTTAAAATATCGGAACGGTGAAAACCGCCTTGCAATATCACTATTAACGACATTTGAAAACAGCCCTGTAACATAAAGTCCAAAAGCAACCCCCAGCGCAAGCGGCAATGTAGAGCCAACCCTTGAAATAATTACGCCGATTAGAACGCCGATCAGTAGAAAAAGAACTTGCAAAAGAGGAAATACAAGTGATAAAAGTGTGAATATAGTATAATCAAAACCACCACCTGTTACGATTAACATTGCCACAAATCCACCAATGCAATATGCAATGGCTATAATGAATATCGCACATAAAGCTGCCGCCATCTTTGAAAGAAATATCTGCTTCCTGCTATATGGCTTTGTCATTAAGAAATCAGCGGTATTTTGCATATGCTCTTTGGTTATAATCGACAGACCGAGATTGATAGCATGAATACTAGCGGCGAGCATTAGGAAGCTACTCAAAAAAGCATACATTCCGAGCGGGCTGAAAAAATTTTCCGCACTAATCCCCATTGCTTCCATCATAGGGTTGTCTTGAAGTGAACTCACGACTGACGATTTATCTTCCGTCAGCATTCCGCTGAACATTGGAAGAAGAAACATAATCGCCAACGATAAGGACAACGCCCATATTATAATTGAGTTTTTGTATTGCTTTAATTCAAATCGAAAAACACCCATAAAATTCACCTCCCGTTATAGTTATATATAGTAGTGCATAAATATCTCTTCGAGTGACGGTTCTTCTATCAGAACATCAAGCAGACGGTGTTGTCGAAGACTGTCAAGAAGCATGTTTACATCTCCTTTGAACAAAAAGTTGATTTGCTCTCCATTTTGTTCAAAGTTGCTCACACCATCCATATCAAGCGTCTGAATTTCAGTTGTTTCAGGCATATGAAGAATGATTTTTTTGTAGGCATTGGAACGCATAGTTTCAATGTCTTCAAGACTAATTACTTTTCCATCTTTGAGAATTGCAATTCTATCACACATTTTTTGCACTTCACTCAAAATGTGGGAAGAAAATAATATGGTTACTCCCTTTTGATTTTCCTCACGTAGAATATCAAAGAATGTCTGTTGCATCAAAGGGTCAAGACCACTTGTCGGTTCATCTAACATCAAGAGCTTTGGCGAGTGGAGTAACCCTGCAACAATCCCTACTTTCTTTTTATTTCCAAACGATAAGTCACGGATTTTTCGGGTGACATCAAGGTTAAGGCGAAAAGTTAATTCCTCAATCCTCTTTGAACAGTCTTTTTTGTATAATGTCGCCGCATAGCTCAGCAAATCCCGTACCTTCATATTTTCATAGAAAAAAGTTTCAGAGGGCAGATAGCCTATATCCTGCGCAATAACAGGTGCTTCCTTGATACAATCCTTTCCGAAAATAGTGGCACTTCCTGATGTTGGATGAATCAAAGCTAATAAAGTACGAATGGTAGTAGATTTCCCTGCGCCGTTTGGACCAATGAAACCAAAAATTTCTCCTTCCTTAACAGAAAAACTAACATTATCAATCCCTCTATGCTTGCCATATTGCTTTGTGAGATTCTGGATTTCAATTACATTTTTTGTCATAATAACATTTCCCCTTTCAACATTCTTTTTTTATAATCATTTATAAAAATTCCTTTTAAAGAGTTGCAGACATTCTTCAAACACCTTATATAATTCATCAAAATCAGTTTTTTCCGCATCTTGCATTTTACTCATGTAACCCTCTGAAATCCAATCAAGCATATTCAAGACAAGCTTCGGATCAATGTCGTCTTTAAATTTCGAAAAATCTGCACCTTCAAAAGTTATTTTCTTTCCGATAGTTTTGCCATCATCTTTTTTAAAAATAACTCTTATCTCTGTTCTAACTTCCTCATCATTTTCAAAATATGCGCTCTGAATAAAGGAGGGGACATTAGGATATTTCTTCAACAAAGATAACTTAAGCTTAGATGTATATAAAATCCTATCAAAGAAATCCGTGATACTGTCATCAAATTTTTCGACAACTTCAGTGCTAATATTATCTACACACGTATTTACCAAGTAGAGGTACAGCTCTTTCTTTGTACCAAAGTAATGAAATATCATTGCTTTGGAAATTCCTGCAGTACTGGCTATATCACTTATAGATGTCTTTTTATATCCGTGCTTTCCAAATATTTTTAATGCAGCATCAATAATTATATTTTGTTTTTCCATAGGTAAATTTAAAAAACTTTCCAAATAGTTTCCTCCTCATTAAAATTTAATAAACCGAATTGGTTTATGCCGATAATAACATTATAAACCGATTCGGTCAAGTATTTTTTACATTCTATGTTGAAATATATGCGTTTATAAATCTAACCTTTTGTTTACAATCTTCCAATTATTCTCGTTCTTTTCTAGCATTCAATCAAACAGTTATAATTGTATGAGCATATATCGCTATAAAATACTAAACCATTAGACTAATAATTATCAGAAAGATATATGATTTATTTCAATCAACTATATGATATTTGTACTCATATCTAAATAAAAAGATGAACAGTAAGATGTAGTAGGGTGATACAAATTATGAAGCGAAAAGTTGAAAAATATGATTTTAAGGCTCTAGGTCAAGCGATAAAGGAAGCAAGAAATGCAAAGGGAATGTCAAGGAATCAATTGGCGGATATGATGAACATCGCTCCTCGATATATTGCATCTATTGAGAACAGTGGACAACACCCAAGCCTGCAAATTTTTTATGAACTTGTTACCATTTTGGATGTATCGGTAGACCAATTCTTTTTTCCAGATAAGGAAGCAAACAAATCAACACAGCGAAGACAGCTTGATAGTCTGCTTGATGAAATGGATGGCAAAGATTTAGTTATTATGACTGCTACTGCAAAAGGAATAAAAGAGGCCAAATCAGAATAAAGAACGGAAAATTAACCGTTCTTTTTCTAATAGCTATACATCTTTAAAACTTATTGAATCCTATTAATTGCTTTTTTAATAAAATATCAGCTTTAAGTTTTTATTCTAAAATCATGAACTTACTATTCTTTTTAGCATAATTTAAACTTAATCTTTATTATACTTGTTCTTTTTCTGATGTTAAATATATTCTTAAAGTGAATCCTTCTTGTAAGTTCATAATGAACTCCTCCTCAGTCCATGAAAAAGACACACTACCCCCTTGAGGGTTGGCTTGTCTTTTTAAAATATATCAAACTACTTTTGCAAGAAATACCGATTAGAAGTATTCCCTCCATTCTCCCTATAACGCGCTTCTTTAGTAAGCAAACCACAGCGTATAAGATCAGCTATAGCCCGTTTTACTGTACTTCGTGACATAGAGGTTTCCCTTGCAATAGTATTTACGGCTGGCCAGCATTCACCTTTTGCATTACTTCTATCTTTTAAATACATATATACTGTTTTCGCACGGGATGGTAGTTCATCGGAAGAGTAGGAATAAATTGTTCCAAAATAACTCAAGTCTTTTCCCTCCTATGTTCTTAATGTCGGCCTTCGTTTATTTTCTCTTGTTTCAGTTTTTAATAACATATTCTGTGTATTTATCATACCTCCTGTTCGTATTTCTTCTTCAGATTCGAATTCCTTAGTTACTTCTGTGCCAAGTATAATATTTTCTTCTAAGGTTACCTTATCTGCATATACTACTTTGCGATGTGACTTTTCCTCCATAATATAAGGCTCACTAAAAGAAATACCCCAATCTAAAAATAGACGGAGTACTGTCTTCATTGGATGTACTCCTGTTTTCATAATAACAAAGTTCCCATTTGGTAAAGACTTTAGCTCATCCGCTGTTAATAGCGGTCGTTCCATCATCTGCAGACTTTGTGAAGGATCATTTTTACCTCTGCTGATGCTTCCGCTCATTACAGTTCTGCTGCCAAGTGATTTGGATAGAACCTGAGCAGTTTCTGAATTAGGTGCGAACCCTCCAAAAATAGTAAGCTGACAGTTATCAGTTATAATTTCACTGCCTTCTTTGCCATAATTTTTATCAAGCTGTGCAAATGACTGAATAATAGGGACCAATGATATTTTTCTGGAACGACCTGCACTAAGCATCATTTCAAAGGATTCTATCTTTGGTATTGTACCGATTTCATCTGCATAAATCATGACACGGTTAGGGAGCTTGCCCCCATTTTCATCCGCAACTGTTAACATCTCACGATAAAACTGTTGCAAGAATAAACTAACCATAAAATATTTTGTATTATCTTCTTCCGGGAGTATGAGAAAGATTGCAGATTTTTTATTACAGAAAGTTTCAGCATCAATCTCTGTATCAAAACATAAAATCTGTTCCATCTCTGTATCTAAGAAGGCATTCAGTCTTGATAATACAGTAGATAGAACTGATGCCATTGCTTGTTCAGCAGAGTTTAATGCTGCACCTGTAAACCATTTAGCCTTATGCTCTGACGGAAGTTTATCCATTAACAACTGAAATTGACTTTTGCCTTTTACTTTGCTTGGTGACATTAAGTCCTGTACCATTTTAAATACACTTATGATATGTCTTACATCTACTATTTCACCTTCTTCATCAGTAGGCGGGAGATACTCTGCAATAAGTAAAATGACGGCAGTAAGAAGTCCTTCAGCAGCATCATAGAAAAAAGCATTTTGACCGTAAGCAGAACTATCACCAGTGGAATTTATAATAGTTTTTGAAATAATCTTTGCATACTTTTCAGCTTTTGCTTTTGCAGAAATATTATTGTTATCTTCTCTGTATTTGTCCATATATTTGTTAACTAGATGCAATAAATTATTTCCATCACTTCTTGTAGGATTTCTTAAGTCTATAACTGCAATATTGTATCCGTAGCATTCTTCAGCAATCCTTCCATAGTTTCTGGCAAGATCACCTTTTGTATCTGTGGTTATAAAACTCATACCAGTTGCACAGGCATATTCCAAGTTTGGATAAAGAAAAAATGCAGTCTTTCCCACCCCTGCAGCTCCAATCATAAGACAATGGACATCATCAGTATCTACAAGTGCTGTTACATTGTTTTTAACTCCTTTGCATCCAACTATAATTCCTTGCTCTGTAGGCAGGTTTCTTCCTTTCCTCCAATCTGAAACATTAAAATGTATGTGCTTATAAGTATTTAATATTTCTTTCTTATTAGCAAATCTAGCTGTACCATGCTGCCCATCACCAACAGTTTTTGACTTGATTCCGTTTAATGTATAGTAATGTGCAATCAGTGAAATTCCTCCAATTACAATAAACATAAAAGCTGCTATACCTACAAACAGATATACTTGTGATTCCATAGTTCAAAACCTCCTTCCATTACTTTAATAATTCCATCCGCTAGTCTATCCCCCTCTTCTTATTGTATAATCATCTCTTTTATCTGTTTTTGTTCATGCTCTATCTCTTGCAGCTCAATCAAAATAATTGCTTTTAAACTATGTTGAGCAATCGATTCATAATTGCTTGCAATAATTTCTTTTTCTTCCTTAGATAGTATCCCTTGATATTTACTGACTTTTAAAATTTCCTGTCCAATCATATCTAATCGACTATTGAGTCTGCTTCGATTTTCATATGCCCTAAATCTAGAGTATAACCCTCTTTGAATAGCACCTATACCTTCACTAGTTCCCATTTGGATATATTCCTTCTCAGCTAACAACAAAGAAAAAGCAGATAGTTGTTTTAAAGTTTCAACTATCTGCTCACTATTACTTGTTTTGCATTTATGGAATAAACTATTTAATTTTGATAGAGATTTATCTGTATTTTTAAGTTCAGATGTTATTTCATTAATCTCTATGCAGATTTTATCCCTTAAGTTATACTGAGGATGTTCCTCTGCGGGTATTACAGAAAAATTTAGGCTTGCCTTTAGGTCTTCGTTCCAATCTTTATATTCAGGCATAAGCTTATCGCATCTTATTTGCCTATCAACCAATATATCATAGAATTTTTCACTGGTTTCAATCCCTGCTATATCATGATC
>CALLQQ010000089.1 GCA_938014915.1 uncultured Clostridia bacterium | reverse complement strand
TCCAGCATCACGAATAACTTTGATAGCTTCTTTATGGCCTTGTGCCCAGCCGTCTACCGACCATTCACCGAACCATTCATTCGCAATGTTGATAATTACTCTATCTTCTTTACCTATGAAAGCATTCTTAATTTCAACAAAGTATCTTGCAGCTTTTAGCAAGTCCTCTTTGTTGTTACTTCCCGTTGCATCGTGCACTTCAAGCACGGCAATAAGATTATACTCCTCGCATAATTCGATAAGCGCCTTAACTTCAGCTTCAGAATCCTTAGTCCATTGTTCACCATTGGATAGTACAATTCTTACTGTGTTTGCACCGTATGCAGCAATTTGCGGAATTGCTACCTGCGCCGTATCCTTGAACCATGTATAGGAATAGTTGACTCCACGCATTACAAAAGGATTACCCTTTGCGTCGTAAAGTGTGGTGCCATTTATGTAGAATCCATCAATCTCCGTCGGTGGATCAACATCTTCCGGAGTTGTCACCGTCGTAGTTGCGGTTGTTGCGGTTGTCGCCGTCGTTGTCGCACTCGTTGTAGTGCTTGAAGTAGTAGTCGCCGATGTTGTCGTACCCGTGCCGCCACTAGGATCCGAATAGTAAATTTCACCGTCCATATACCATATATTTAAAGTATCGGAAGTGAATTTTGATACTGGAATAGTCGCATCACCAAGATTTGCCCAGTTAGCTGATAGGAAGCTAAGCTCAACAGCATTATACGGATCAACATAGACGGTGAGCATTACCCCGTCACTATTGGCAGGATAGTTATACCACCATGTTGGCTCCCCATCCGGTAATTTGCTTTGGCATCCAGCAACGACAATCATGCCGACATCGGAAGAATCCGCCGCATTAATTACAAGCTTGTAATAACCATCAGCAGGTGCAGTCGTTGCCGCAGTCGTCGATGTGGTCGACGTTGTTGTGGGCTGCGTCGTCGTTGTGGTAGACTGAGTTGTAGATGTGGTAGTAGTTGTCGATGTTGTCGATGTTGTCGATGTCGTCGATGTTGTCGTTGTCGTCGACGTCGTCGTTCCTCCATCATCATTAGGATCGGAATAGACTATTCCCTCCCCCTCAATATACCATGCCTCAATGCTCCCATTCGAATTAGTAAAAACCGAAAGCGGAACTGTGCATTCCCCAAGTTGGCTCCAGCTGGAAGTATACATTGCAATGCTAACTTCCCTCACTGGATCGATTTTAACGTCAATGATAACGTCATCCTTCTTGTCCGGTGTCAGTTGCTGATACCATGAACCGTCCGAAAATTGCCCGCCCTGAATTGTGGCAATGCCAACATCTTCATAGCTGTTCTCCCCACCGACGAAATGCAGCTTAAAATCATAAAAGCTATCATCTGCCGATGCGGTAACGAACCCGGGCAACATAGAAGTGATGATTAATGCCATGGCAAGTACCATTGACAAAATCTTACTCCTCCTCATTTTAATACCCCTCTTCTTTTAATTTATTTAATAACGGCGATTCTTTGTATACACCGTTTTTAAATCTAGATTCGGACGTTTTATATAATGGCGGGTAACATGTTTTTCATATATTTCAACCTAATTTTATTTGTACATCTAGAATTTTAGCTATTAATTCCATTATAGTGTAATATGGTGTGAAAATCAATATTACATTTATAGAATTATTTGCCTACACTTTATATCACTTGAACAAATAGTCATGCATTATTCCTAACCTATTTGGAATTTGTGCAGTTATTACCTAATTTCCCCGCCCCACCTTTTTAAATTAGCTTAATTTGCATTATAATCTTACGCTCCCTACAGGTAACGATTCGGCATG
>CALLQQ010000088.1 GCA_938014915.1 uncultured Clostridia bacterium | reverse complement strand
GTATAACCACTGTTAAGCACGAAGTTATGCCATTAATTATAGAACTAATTGCTGCATTAGCATAACAAATTAAGAAGTAAGCAAAAGATCCACAGAAAAAGAGGGTAATTATAGCGGAGATAAGCTTCTTAATTGAAAAATTTAATTCTCTATGCAAATTATCACTTTCTTTCTTATAAATATTATTAAAACTAAAAATAAAGCATAGTAATAGATTAGAGTATTATTGAGGATTAAGGGGGACAAAATGAGTAAAGACTTAAATAAGCTGCATTCAGTAGCGCACAACCCTCGCATTATAGGGAATATTGCCCATGCTTTAACTCAATCTCAAGCGCAAATTCAAATTATCGATAATAAAGAGATTTTCTTTGAAGGTTGTAAGGGCATATTGGGTTATAGCGAAAATCAAGTTAACGTAAAATTGTCCCGAATTAATGTAGTAGTTACAGGAATCTCTCTTATTATGGAGAATTACAATTCCGGTGGGCTGACGATTAGAGGAGTGCTCCATTCAATTGAATTTGTTGCGAGGGGCGAAGAAGATGCGTTATAGAAAAGTATTCAAATATTTGCGTGGTTATGTTAATTTTCGTTGCATTGGCGGATTTCAGAGTGAATTTGTGAATGATTTAATCTTGAATGGAATAAAAGTTTGGGGATTAAAAAAGGACGGTGAGCACCTTTATGCATCGGTATTTGCTACCGATTATAAAACTACCGCAAATATTGCAAAGCGTCACCATGTTAAAATTCGGTTACATAAAAAGAGAGGCACGATATTCACCATCAATAAAAGGAAAAACCGCTTCGGTATAGCTATTGGGTTGCTAGCATTCTGCTTCTTTTTAACCTTTATGTCGAATTATATTTGGGATATCGAAATAATAGGCAATGAGAATGTTTCATCAAGGGAGATATTGCTGACTACTAGAGATCTAGGTATCAGGAGGGGTACATTCGGCCCCGGACTCGACCTACGCACAATAGAACAGAAAACATTGCTGTTAATAGACGATTTATCATGGGTGGGCATTAATCGTCATGGCAGTAAGATTACGATAGATGTGCGTGAAAGAATCATAGAGCCGAACATTGTCGCTGATGATAAGCCATGCAACATTATTGCTACTAAGACGGGGCAGATTTTATATACTGAAGTCTATCAAGGGCAACTGCTTGTTCCAATCGGCAGCAGTGTGTTGAAGGGAAATATTATTGTGAGTGGAATACTCGAAGATGAAGAAGGCAATACTTCCTATATTCATGCCGATGCAAAAATCATAGCAGAGTATGAAGAACAAATGGAGTTCTCGATTCCTTTCAAGCAAACTGAGGATATTCTAACTGGTGAAGTTAAGAAAAGAAATTACATAACGATACTGGGGCTTGATTTGCCATTATTCATATCGATTCCTTTAAAAGATAAATATGATTATAGTGAAGAAGTGACAAGACTAAAATTATTCGGTGTAAATCTACCGATATCAATTCGTAAAACTAGGTATGAAAGAATAGAGGAAAGACATTTTGCCTACAATAAGGATCAGGCGCATAATGCTCTGCTCCAGCAGATTTCGCTATATGAAGAATCAATTTTAAGTGATGTTGAAATACTTGAAAAGAATATCGA
>CALLQQ010000087.1 GCA_938014915.1 uncultured Clostridia bacterium | reverse complement strand
ATGGATCATAAACGTGCTTATGATAATGATATCGGTCCTAATACTGGCGGTATGGGTGCTATTGCGCCTAATCCCCATTATAATGAAGGTATCGAAAAAGAATGTATGAAAAAGATATTCCTGCCAACAATACGTGCAATGGAGGCCGAAGGTCGCACATTTAAGGGATGTTTATACTTCGGTTTAATGCTCACTCCTAGCGGCCCTAGGGTGATAGAATATAACTGTCGATTCGGTGATCCAGAGGCGCAAGTCGTCCTATCAATGTTGGAAAGCGATTTGCTAACTATATTCGATGCCGTATTCGATGAGAAGCTTGACTCTATTAAAATTAAGTGGAGAGTTGGAGCATCGGCATGCGTAATTATGGCCTCGGGCGGTTATCCCAAGGCCTATGAAACGGGTAAAGAAATAATCGGACTTGATGCTAAGGGACAAGTATCCAATAGCTTTGTCTTCCATGCGGGCACAGCATATTCATGCGGTAAATTTACCACGGCGGGTGGTAGGGTTCTCGGTGTGACGGCATGGGGCGGGACACTTGATGCTGCACTTGGAACAGCTTATTCGTCCGTAAAATCTATCAAGTTTGAAGATATGCATTATCGCACCGACATTGGTCGGAAGTAATTGCAGTAGAATGAAATTGAACATTCTTCACATTTTGGCTTTCTAGCATTGCATACTTCCCTACCGTGCCAAACAAGTCTATGGCAGAACATTGTGCTTTCTTCTATGGGCAGTAATTTTCTAAGTTGCTGCTCCACCTTTTGCGGTACTTTCGTATCTACTAAACCAAGCCGTCCCGACACTCGTATTACATGAGTATCTGTGATAACGGCTGGTTTGTTATATAAATCGCCAAGAATCAAATTCGCTGTCTTGCGACCGACTCCGGGCAGTTTCAGCAATTCTTCCATCGTATCTGGAATGATGCCATTATGCTGCGTGACTAAAATAGCACTCATTTCCTTTATATCCTTTGCCTTTGTACGAAACAATCCGCATGGGCGCACAATTTGCTCTAATTCTTCAATATTAGCACCAGCGAATTCTTCGAGGCTTTTATAGCGATTAAATAATGTTTTTGTAATTATATTTACCCTCGCATCCGTACATTGTGCTGAAAGACGAGTAGCAATTAGTAATTCATGCGGCGTACTATAATCAAGCGCACATTTAGCATCGGGATATGTAATTTTAAGTTCGTCAATTATCTTTAATATTTGTTCTTTCTTAGTCATTTTGCACCTCCGTTTATATTGTACCATGTTTTAATATGATAGTAAATGAATGAGTTCGTTCCTTTTTTATCATATGTTGAAGCTAAAGCCGATTTATATGCGAAATCTTAATGCGTACCTTGCTTTTTTTGATGGGATATGTTAAACTTTTTATGGTCAATTCATAGTAATATATGATAAATTCATGGTTAGGTATTTATTTCTAGCCTATATTACAGTTTTCACTTTTATAGCAGAAAGGAATATATAATGATTAAAGTTGCAATTGTTGGATATGGCAATATCGGAAAAGCCGCATACGAGGCAATCTCTGCAAGTAGTGATTTTTCCCTTGAATATATTGTCGACACAAGAGAAATTGATGTTGATGTACCCGTTTTAAACGATGTATCCAAGTTGAATAATATTGATGTGGCGATACTTTGCCTACCGAGCCGTGCTGTTCCCGAAGTGGCATCAATGCTATTATCGAAAGGAATCAACACTGTCGATAGTTATGATATGCATTCAAGCATTGCTGATGTGCGCAATAAATTGGACAAGGTAGCAAAAGAAAATAATTGTGCTTCTATCACTGCTGCGGGGTGGGATCCCGGTAGCGATTCAGTCGTTAGAACATTACTTATGGCAATGATTCCTAAAGGCTTAACATACACGAATTTTGGTCCTGGAATGAGTATGGGGCATACTGTCGCAGTGAAGGCGATAAGCGGTGTTAAAGACGCCCTCTCTATCACTGTGCCGACCGGATCCGGTGTGCATAGACGTATGGTTTATGTTGAATTAGCCGATGGGGCAGACTTTGATTCGGTAAAAAAAGCAATCCATAGCGACGATTATTTCATCAATGATGAAACTCACGTAATTAAAGTTAAAAGCGTTGACGATTTGAGGGATGTCGGGCATGGCGTTAACCTTGTTAGAAAAGGTATGTCGGGCACAACTCCTAATCAGAAAGTTGAATTCAATATGAGTATAAATAACCCGGCACTCACTGGTCAAATTCTTGTTTCTTCCGCCCGTGCCGTTATGAAACAACGCTCAGGATGTTACACGATGATACAAATACCACCGATTGACTATTTAGCTGGTGATATTGATGAGATAATTCGCTCCTTAGTATAAGTCATAACTAATTTTAATGCTGAACACCTCGTGAAGGCGCTTCCAAGGCATTTACGAGGTGTTTATTTTGACTAAAGGCAACAACGAATTTAGAAAAACAACAATATAAGATGTAGAATTTAGGAGGATTTTTTAATGAAACTAGGTATGGTAGGGTTACCGAACGTCGGTAAAAGCACATTATTTAATGCGCTCACAAATGCAGGTGCCGAATCGGCCAACTATCCTTTTTGCACAATAGAGCCGAATGTCGGCATAGTATCGGTACCCGATTCAAGGCTAGATGCTTTATATAAACTGTTCAATTCTAGTAAGCTATCGCCCGCTACATTAGAATTCGTCGATATAGCCGGACTTGTAAAAGGCGCATCTAAAGGCGAAGGTCTAGGGAATAAATTCCTATCGAATATACGTGAAGTCGATGCAATTGTTCATGTTGTTCGTTGCTTTGAAAGTGATGATATTATCCATGTCGATGGTGAAATTGGAGCTGCAAGAGATATCGAAACTATCAATCTTGAATTGATTTTCTCCGATATTGAAATGATAGAAAGACGTATCGAACGAACAAGGAAATTGGCTAAATCGGATAAAAAATTCCAGTTGGAAATTGATTTCCTAGAAGAACTAAAGTCACATCTAGAAGCTGGGAATTCAGCAAGAAGTTTTGGCTTTACAGAAGATCAGAGTGATATGATAAAATCATCACCACTCCTCTCTAACAAGCCTGTAATTTATGCTGCTAATATGAGTGAGAATGATTTTATAAACAATATCGATACAAATAAAAATTACAAAGAAGTCCTAAAAATCGCTGAGGCTGAAAATTCCGCCGTGTTGCCAATATGCGCACAAATTGAAGCGGAAATCTCCGATATGAACGACGAAGATAAGGCTATGTTCCTTGCCGATCTTGGATTAAAAGAATCGGGACTAGATAGAATAATTAAAGAGGGGTATTCCCTCCTCGGTCTTATCTCATTACTTACATCGGGACCGACGGAAGTGCGTGCATGGACTATAAAGCAAGGGACTAAGGCCCCTGCCGCCGCTGGTAAGATTCACACTGATTTTGAACGTGGATTTATCCGTGCAGAAGTTGTATCTTACGACGATTTAATTGAATGTAAGGGTATGGCTGGTGCTAGAGAAAAGGGTCTTGTCCGCTTAGAGGGAAAGGATTATATTGTTGCCGATGGTGATGTTATCATCTTTAGATTTAATGTGTAGGTTTAATGTGTAGATTTAATGAAAAGCTTGCGTTTATATAAACGCAAGCTTTTTATGTATTTAGTGGCTAATTTTCTATTTTGACTGCTTAACAACATTCCTAGTTCTTTTGACATCATTCATGTTTTTAGTTAGCAGCTGCTCCATCTCAGATAGAATTTTATCGACATATTCATTAGTCGCATTGCGAAGCTCCCGCGATTTTGACTGAGCATCGGAAATAATCTCACTCGCCTTAGCGGTCGCTTGTTTTAATACTTCCTGCTCGTCTAAAAGATGCTTTGCCTTTTCTTCAGACTTCTTAACAATGGCCTCCGACTCTCTTTTTGCGTCGCTTAAAATAATTTTTCTATCGGCAACTATTAACTTGGCCTGCTTAATTTCACCAGGTAGGTTTAACCGAACATCGCCGATTAGGTTTCGCATAACATCAATATTAATTAAGCATTTACCACCTGACAACGGCACGCCCAATGCCTTATCAAGTAAATCGTCCATAGCATCCAGAATATCATCAATATTCATCATGTCTTTGTTCATTACTACTGCACCCCTTTATTAAGCCTATTCGTTATTGTTTCAAGTATCTCATCCGGTACAAATCCGGTAATATCTCCGCCTAAACTAGCTATTTGCTTTACCACACTGGAACTTAAATACATATTTTCAGAAGTTGTAGTAAAGAAGATAGTTTCAGCATCGTTATATAGCTTTTTATTAGCAAGCGCCATTTGAAATTCGTATTCAAAGTCGGACACCGCTCGTAGTCCTTTTACAATCGCACTTGCGCCTTGCTTCCTGGTATAATCGGCAAGCAGTCCATCATATGCATCTACGATAACATTATCAATGCCCTCCGTCACTGCTTTCAACATATTAACCCGCTCACTAACTGTGAAGCTTGCCTCTTTATATGGATTAATGGAAACTAATACTATAACCTTATCAAATATTTTAGATGCCCTGGATATGATGTCGATATGACCGAAGGTTACGGGGTCAAAGCTACCTGGGCAAACTGCTATACTCATTAACTTTCATCCCCTTTTACATATATCGTTATAATAGTTTTGCCATGTTTGTATTGCTTTTTCATCGTTAAATCGCCGACTACCTGCGGTAATTCCAATCTGTGCTCATGTTCACTAATCACTTTTCCGTTGGGCGTAACTTTATCGGAAAGATTATTCAGCGTCTTAGATACTATTCCTTTTTCATAGGGTGGATCCACAAATATTAAATCGAATTTCTCGGTCGATCCTTTTAGGAATGAATTTGAGCTTGCTGGAATAATTCTTGATCTGTCGTTAAAGCCGACAATTTTTATGTTCTCACGTATGCAGTCAATAGATTTCGCACTTGTATCGACAAAAGTGCAATGCC
>CALLQQ010000086.1 GCA_938014915.1 uncultured Clostridia bacterium | reverse complement strand
TCGGTTGTGGCTGTGGCTGCGGCATCGGTTGTGGCTGTGGCTGCGGTGTCGGTTGCGGCTGTGGTTGTGGCATCGGTTGCGGTGTCGGTTGGGGAGGTTGCTCCTCCGGCGCCGTTTCCACCTTTGCTCCACTATGGTCACGCACAATTCTCTCTGCTAATTCCTTAGTCAATTCTTTATCCATCACCGATATGTATTCACTCTCAAATACTCCGTCGATAGTTAGATCAAAATTAACAGAAACTATCTCATCATCGGAATCGAATCCCGATGTTCTAGCTAGTGCGTTCTCATCTTCAAGGAGGAAAATCTCAGGTGTCGATATATCAATGCGAACACCTAGGAATTCTGACAATGCCGTTGCCGATGCACCCATCATCATATTCATTACTTCTGATACGGCGCTCATATTAACTTCATCGAATTCGAATTCCTCATCTACGACAAGCGGCATCCCCATCAATTGATTGAGAATCAATTGAACATCGGATTGTTTTAGCACCATTATATTCGCTCCGCTTATCCCCTCAATATAAACGATCTTAACGCCTATTGCCGGATCTAACTTTTGATAATTTAATTCGCTAACCTTTTTAGTCGATACTCTAGGTGTAGTTATCCATACCTTTGCATTCAGCAACTCCGATACTGCGGTCGCTGCTGAACCAGTGCTTATGTTTAGAATTTCACCTACCGCGTCAACTTCCATCTCGGAGAGAGCTCCATCGATTTGTGTATTCATTTCACTCATAGCTTAAACCTCAATTCCGCAGCTTCTTATCTATTTTTACTGCTTTTCTTTTATTTTTTACTCCCAGCTTACCATCGAACCATGCTGTTCCCCCAACTTTTAATATTACATTTGAGTCTATATTCATATTAAGTGGAATCACATCATTAACCTGAAGATTCAAAATATCGTACATATCGATTTGCGTTTCACTGAGTATTGCTTTTATCTCAAGAGGTGTTTCTTTCACACCGCCTAAAATTGTGTTCCTGCGTTGGGTATCTTTATTTTCATCATATCTTTTTGCATTTTTGCCCGATCTCCCTGAAAATCTCGCCATAATATTTTCAAGATTTATCGCTGGCATACACACTGAAATTATGTTTGTAACTTCATTAATTTCGACCTCTAAAACTACAATAACGGCGACTTCATCAGGTCCAATTGCTTGAACAACTCGTGAGTTTGTTTCAACAGAAGTTAACGTTGGGTTAATCTCTATATAGTTTGTCCACGGGTCTTTAAGTAGCTCAATCATATGCGCAACGACATTCCACATTAAATTAATCTCAATCTCTGTGAAATCCCTATTCTCGTCAATACATTCACCTTTACCGCCTAATAATCTATCTATCATAGCAAAAGTGATAGGATTCGATATTCCATAGATTATAGTTGTTTCATCTATTTCATCATGTTCAACTCCCATATCGACCATGCCCATCATTACATAGTCGGATAGGGCATTATTAAATTCATGGTATCTTTGTTCTTCAATTTGCACTAATGATACTTTACAATATAATCTTAATAGCCCCGTTAAATATGATGATAATAATCTTGAATAGTTCTCGAATATGCCATTGAGCACCTTAATCTGTTCTTTTGTTAAAGTCATATGGTTTAACCTTCTTTTCAGGCTCGGGCGCTTTTATCTCCGCACCTTCTGCAACGCTTTGCAATAATTCGTCAATCTGCTGTTGGGATAGTACCTCCGCCACTCTGTTCCCTCCCTTACCAACCTATATTTATATTATCTACATTGGATTTCATATCACTCGCTAGTGATTTCATCACTATCTTTATTACTATCTTTATCAGTATCTTTATCGGCTGGAACTTCCTCAGGGTCGAACATTTCAACCCCATATTCTAGCTCAAATAATTCCTTATATATATCCGGATCTGAAAAGTCAACATCATTTCTTAATACGATTATTTCTACCCTGCGGTTGGACTGCCTATGCTCCTCGGTATCGTTCGTGTCGATTGGTCTATATTTACCGAATGCACCAACTGAATATCTTTCCGGCGATAGCACTCCCATATCCGATAGATATGCCCGCACATTATTAGCCCTCGATGCTGACAATTGCCAACCGTCGACGGGCGATAATGCATATTCTGCGGTATGCCCATTCACCCTAACGCTCAGTATCAGATGTTCTACACTATTAATGCCCTCACTCAATCCGTCAAGAATTTCTTTCCCGTTATCAAGTAGTACGGCACTATCACCATTGAAGAATATCCTATTTTGGAATCTTAGATATACGTGGGAAGCACCTTTATCAACGGTAACACTATCGTTAAGCTTATTCTTATCTACATAATTCTGCAAATACTCATATAGCTGGTCGAATGTACTGGGCAATTCCCCGTCCTTTAGTGGTTCTTCAACATCGGGAGGTAGATAATCATCTTCGCTGCTGTCGCTATTAATTGGCTCATCAGTCACGATTTTATTCGTATAACCGCCCCATGATTCGAATGCTTGTAAAATTTGCTGCCATTTTTGTTCGTCAATTGATGATGATGCATATAAAAGCACAAAAAATGTGAGCAGCAACGTTACCATATCTGCGTATGTATCCAGCCAATTTCCGCCCGATGGTGCTTCGGTTTTCTTCCTTCTTCTCGCCACTGGCTCAACTCCTTTTATCGTTAGTATGATGGCTATTCTTTGGATTTTTTCTTCTTGTCATCATCTTTAGGTAGCATGAATTCAAGTTTTTCACGTACATTGCGTGGATTTGCTCCCGACTGAATCGCTAGAACTCCTTCTTCAATTATCTGCATACAAAGAAGTTCCTCATCGTGAAGTGCCTTGAGCCGTGATGCAATTGGCGCAAAAATTAAATTCGCAAGAACCGAACCATAGAATGTTGTTACTAGTGCAACCGACATCCCTGCTGCTAGTCCATCGGGATTGTCGTCCATCGTGCCAAGCATATTTATTAATCCAATTAATGTTCCTATCATACCGAATCCGGGTGCTAGTGCTGCTCCCCTATCAAAGAAGTTGATTGCCGACTCATGCCTTTCACTCATGAAGTCAAGCGCATCGTCGAGCATTTCCCTAACCTTTTCGCCGTCGGTAGCATCGACAATTAGCATTAATGCCGATTTCATGAAAGGATCTTCACAGTTATTCGCACTATCTTCAAGTGCCAATAGCCCCTTTGAACGTGCGATCTGACAATACTCAACGATCTGATCAATATGTTCACGTGGCTTGTACTTTTTTGGTTTGAATACCATCGCAATTAGCCTCGGCACCTTTTTAAATGTAGAAAAAGGGAAGCTAATTAACAGTGTCGCCAGTGTTCCCCCCAAAGTTATTGCGATACTTGCCGGGTCATAAAAGAAGCCAAGCCTGCCGCCCTCAGCTCCAACAATACCATATAAAATTAAAATTATACCTGATATTAGTCCTAGAATTCCAGAATAGTTCATTGTAAACCCCCGTAGATTTTTTCTTTTTTCTCCTAGAAGGCTATATATTAAGTCATACGACGCCTATTTGGTCGATCTAATTGTTTATTCTTTTTAATCTCTTTTAGAATAAAATCGATACTTTCTTTAACGACATATGTATGACTATTATTCATAGTTATAACTGTATCCGGTGTTTCCTCAGCTATCTCAATCATATTCTCATTTAACATTAATTTCGTTCCGTCAAGTCTGGTTAAAATAAGCATTTTGATTTACCAACTTTCATGTGAATTTATATAATTACTATATATCCATCAAATTCATTAACATATGTGACAAATTTGCATCTTTAAAATTGCACTTTTCTATGAGAATACCACAAATACGCTCAAGCTATTATATCACTAATGGTTATGATTGTCAAAGAAAAACAGTTTATGTCGACAATTGTTTTTTAGGGGGATCTCTCCGCTATTTCCAGCTAGCGGAGAGCCCTCTTTTAATTATAATTTACCTCTTTAGGTTTACTAATTCTTGTAGCATTTCGTCCGATGTTGTGATGATTCTCGAATTCGCCTGGAATCCTCTTTGCGTTGTTATCATATCGGCGAATTCTTGCGCTAGGTCGACGTTCGACATTTCAAGTGCGCCTGTAACTAGTTCGCCCGATCCATTCTGCCCAGGTTCGCACAAACTTGCTTCCCCCGATGCGGTGGTGCTAGTAAAATACGTATTGCCCGCCTGCTCAAGCCCATTCGGATTATCGAATGTTACAATATCGATGCGCCCTAATATCAATGTGCCATGTACTGGGTGAGTTGCTGAAATTACACCGTCGGGCGCAATTGACATACTTGTTAAGTCGCTCACCGATTGTGTTGACGCCGTTCTTCCTCCATCAAGTTTAACTGTGCCGAGCAGTCCTGCTATATTGGTGAAATATGTATTATCTCCGCCCATTAGCTTAACTGTTCCTGTTGATATAATATCAGTAATGGGGATATTATCATCACCTGTAATGCTAATCTCCCTCTGTGCGCTATACGATGGATCCGACGGATCGTTGTTCATATTGGCCGCATCCGCTGCTGCTTGCAACTCTGCAACTGTCGGTTCGAATGGTATTGTGCCGCCTGCACCGTCGTCCATTGTTTCCGGTACTGTGAATGTTAGCACGCCGTCGTTCCATTTTGCTGTAACATCTGTCGCAGTCGAATCCGACTTGAATGCCACCGATACGCTATTACCGAATGAGCCGGGCGTCACCATCTCAAAATTGAGCGATCCGCCAGATGTTGTTAGCCTATTCGATGCTGCCGCAAGCGTATTCCCCGGATACGGGTCAACTTCAAACTGTAATCTGCCTATTTCAAGTTCAACACCGCCCTGTGTAATTGCGGATTGAATTTCCGCCTCTAGTTCTGCAATTGAGTTGTATTGCTTTGTCTGGTCAAATGTTACGGTTAAGTTGTTCCCCGATAATTCTGCCGTTGATGGCTTACCATGTACGAAGTTAATGCTCATATTACCAGCGGCACCGATTAATTCTGCCGATATAGTAACATTGCTGCCTAGTAGAGTTTTTGTAGCTGATGCGGCATTATCAGTAACATTTGGCACAATTACTTGAATTTTATTGCTTGATGCCGCCTGCCCTGCTGGATTGCCCGTGATTCCTAGAACGAAATTGCCGTTCACATCGACAAGTGCGCCATTGTTATCAATATCAAGAATTCCTGCTCTAGTATACATGATATTGCCCGATTGGTCCTGCACTTGGAAGAATCCCTCTCCCGCTATTGCCATATCAAGTCCGCTGCTAGTCATCTGGAATCCCGATCGGGACATCATTGTATCAATTGAGCCTAGCTGTACTCCGTAACCGATTTGGCTAGCATTAATACCGCCCGAAACCGTCGTTCCGCCCGATGCACTCGTTAGCGTCTGATAATATACATCTTGGAATGTAACACGGCTTGATTTATAGCCGTATGTGTTGACGTTAGCAATATTATTACCGATAACGTCCATTTTTTGTTGGTGGGTTTTCAGCCCTGAAACACCTGAATATAATGATCTTAACATTAATAAGCACTCCTTTAAAATGCCAACCGCTATGGCTCGTCCATCGTTCAGAGCCAAAGACCTCCTTGCGGTCCAGTCTATATAATCACGGTTGAGTCTATATTTGTAAATACATTTCCTTCTAAATCTTCGTTCGATAACATTGTAATAACTCTGTTGTTCTTAACACTTACTACAAATGCCGTCGAATCAACTAACACCAATGTTTCTTCCGCTCCCTTTTGCTGTGCAAGTTCGACTCCCTTATTGAGCCGCTCAAGCTTATGCCCCTGTGACAAGTCAATTTCTCGCTGGTCTAATCGTGCAATTGCGTGTTTTGAGAATTCGACACCGCCGTTCTGCTTATGTATTTCCTCTTTTAGAATGTCAGCAAACGGGCTTTCCTGAGGTTTGCCAATACTGGTGCGATCCTTATCTGAAATATTTGGAGCCGTCTTGCCCGTTGTGACCGATATTTTATTTCGCAGCTGCAAATATTCGCTAATTAACATCTTATCACCTCCCCCATCTAAATTTCATCGGCTTCTTCACTATCTTCTACATCGTCGCTATCGCCACCGCCCGTGCTATTCGTCGGTGCAATTTCCATCAAGTTTTTAATGGTAAAAATCTTATTGTTGACACGAATTTCAAATTCCTTGCCGTTTAGGTTGATAGCCTGTACCGGACCTGTTTCAACTTGCATTTCCCCCGATGCGGACACACTCGCCATTGTAACAGTCTTACCAACAAGTGATGCTGCGAATGACGCATTCGAATAATAGGTTAAATCCTGCATCGTCTGCAATGATGTGAATTGTGCCATCTGTGCTACGAAATCCGTATTCGACATTGGCGACATAGGATCTTGATTTGTCATCTCCGCAACTAGGAGGTTTAGGAAATCATCAACTTTTAAGTCCGTCGAATTATTGTCAACGAAAAAGTCCTTGTATTTCTCATAGTTATTCTGAATATTAGCTACTGAATTAATATCGTTTGGCATTGCTTTCCCCCCTATACATATAGATTCAATGCGCTGCTCGGCAAGTTCGCATAATCGTTATCCACTTCACTGCTGAAACTCCCATGCATTGCGAATGTGCTTTTACCACGGTTAAATTGTGGATTCCTCCCCAAAAAGCTATTGTCCGTATCGTGATCGCTATATGAAATATCATAACTTTCTAGGGTGATGCCCTGCGCTTTTAGCCCATGCGTTAAGTCGCTCGCCCTCTCGGCTAACATTGCACTCGCCATTTGGTTTTCTGCGACAATTTTAACTGCTAATTTGCCACTTTCCATCGTCATTTCAATCATGACTTTACCCAGGCTTTCGGGTTCAAGCTTCATTTCAATCTTTGTTGCGCCCTCTTTTTCAAGCGTCATTATATGATTATCAATCCTATTTGCAACTTGCTCGATTGGCTCCCTGATTATTACTTCTGAACGACTTACTACTTCGATGCCGCCCATTTCAGGATTTGCAATTACATCGCCAGGTTGCACATTTTCCGCATTAGTGGTTCTGTGCGCCTTTTGCAACTGGGCAATTTCTTCACTCTCGATAACGACGGGTCTAAATTCGGATATGCCCCTCTCAAGAATCTGCGCCGATTTGTCCTGCACCATCTTCGTTATTTCGATATTCGATTCATCCAATATCGCATCATCTGCTGGAACACCTTCGCCCATTTTGAATTCCGCACCATTGCTAGGTGTATTCACCGTTTCGGTAGCCGATTTCACTGCGGTAGCATTGCTCAGTGCATTGCTTATTTCTTCAAATGTTTCCCCATCAATTGTATTAGCAAATTCTCTAATATCGATTCCCTGCGACAATTGCCCACCGTCATAAGATTTTATTCCCGCATCTGCGGCATTGACACTTCGGTAACTGCCCATTCCCGAATCCCCCTCAATTGCATTTTCCGTATCTCGGATTTGCATCGGCATCGGGACAGATGTTAATTGCATTACCTTGATTAAGTCATCATTCGCCGCCTCATTATCGGTATCTTCCTCCGATTCAGCACTAGCAATGCCGACTTCTTCACGGATTCCTGCAATTGCTCCGATTAGATTTGCCACTTCTTCCAATACTTCAATGTCGGCACCGTCAAGCAGATTTAAACATTCTTCACTGCTTTCACCACTTGATAGCATTTGGAGTATCTGCACAATGACGTTGTCTGAATTTGCCGCATCATTTGCAACTTCGGCATCGCCGTTCATCATTTTCATTAGCATTGAAATGAAGTCGCCCTCTACCATCTTTTCGCCTTTTATGGATTGCATTCCGCTATCCGCCGTCACCATATTCGCCGAAAGAAGATTTGCTACATTCATTCCTCCACCCCCTTTCAAAGTGATTATATCATCATGTATCTGTGCATGATAATAACTTTTTAATGAGCATAAAAGCTAGAATTTGAGACGAATTCTTCTATGAATTGCTCTTCGTGTTTCATTGCAACTTTATTATATTCTTCAAGTTGCCCCTCCTCCAATTTTTCAAGTGAGGAGACTTCTTTCGTCGCCTCTACAACAACTTGAATTTGCTGCTCAACTCTATCCTGCGCCTTTAGAATTTTTCCACCCAATTCTCTGATATTCTCCTGCAATGTAGCAATATACCCCTTAGAAACTTTGATTTCCTGCGGTGTCATTGAATTCATTGCCCGTCTTCTAAATTCTTCATTGAGCTTCTCAACTTCTAATTCTAGCATAGCCCTTTCTTCATGGAGGGCTATGACTTTTTTACGTCGTCTGCCCAATTCGTTCTCTTCTGTTTTGAGGATTTGTTCTCTATAACTTTTTAGCTTATCCAGTGAAAATTTAAATTTCTTCATATTAAATCCCCCTTATCACAATTTACCTATCT
>CALLQQ010000085.1 GCA_938014915.1 uncultured Clostridia bacterium | reverse complement strand
AAAATAGATGAGGCCCCACCACCCGCTCCTAAAAAGATTGAAAAAGCGGCTCAAAAAGAAAAGGCCGATACGGTGCATAGCAGTATCTCGGGCACGTCGGTTAAGGATGCACGGAGTAATGACGCATTGCTCGAATCGTTGCGTCAGAAAAAGGCCGCCCAACATGGTGAGCATACAATTGTCATGCCCCCCGTTAAAGTAAATAAATCCGATAGCTTCAAATTAAGCATGGATTACCGCAGTAAGGCACTCCCCGATACTGCTAAAATGAATTTAGACCACCCACTAATCGAACAGCAGAAAATGGTCGAATTGCGAGAACGACGCAAGCGAAAAATTCGTGACTTTGTTCTTGTAAGCGAAGAAGCCCAAATTCAGGAAGAAGTCGATAATGATGAAGGCGATGTCGCAAGGGAAATCGACGATTATAATAATTATGAAGATACGGCGGCTATAATAAATGATTTGAATCAGATTAAGATTAGTCTGTTAATGAGGTTTTTTATGCTATTCTTCATGGGAGGCGCATCATTATATATTGCCGCCGCCAATGAATACGGGCTGCCACTACTAGACTTCCTTACTAAAGCAATAAATCCGGAAAGTTATATGTACACGAACATAATTCTCGGCGTATTGTCATCATTAGTATGCTACACTGTATTATCAAGCGGATTTTCTAACCTACTTAGCTTAAAGGCGGACAGCGATAGTATCTGTGCGCTAGCAATGGTTTCAAGCATACTTTCCGCCATCATTATGCTATTTAATTCTGAATTGCTAACACTCGGTAATACAAATATTTATATCACCGTTGCAATATACGGGCTGCTATTCAACACCGTCGGGAAACTCCTCATAGTTAGCAGAACGAAGCGAAATTTCCGATTTGTATCGGGCGACAGTGAGAAATACTCTATGTCCATAGTAGAAAATGAAGAAGTCGCCGAAGATATAACAAGAGGAACAATGACGGACTTCCCCCATTTGGCGACGATGAGAAAGACGGATTTTCTTACCGACTTCTTGAAAAATTCCTATTCACTCGACCATTCGGACCATCTTAGCAGGCGTGTTACACCGATAATACTAATACTTTCAGTAGCTTTTGGGATTTTATCGTACATTAAAACAAGCAGCTTGAATAGCGCTCTTTCAGCATTCTCTGCTATTACTTGCATTGGATCTCCATTCGCAACTATGTTAATTGCGAACATTCCATTGTCAAGGGCGTCAAAAAAGATGATGCCGCATTCAGCAGTTATTCTAGGTCATTCGACAATAGAAAACTTCGCAGAAACAAATTCCGTTTTAATCGATGCTGCGCAGCTCTTTCCGGAGGGGTCAATAGATCTAATCGGATTTAAGATTTTCGGCGATACCAAAATCGACGATGCATTCCTCGATGCTGCTAGTCTAGCAATTCAAGCACAGAGTGTTCTCTCCCATATGTTCTTTGATATTATAGCCGGCAAGAAGAATATGCTCCGCCCAGTCGAAAGCTATATGTTTGAGGATTCGATGGGGCTTAGTGGCTGGATCGAAGATAGGAAAATACTGCTTGGCAATCGGGAATTGATGATAAATCACAGTATAGAAATACCGCCTGTTGATAAAGAAAACCGCTATGCTAGTGATGATAAGAGTGTTTTATATCTTTCCATTTCTGGTGAGCTTGCCGCATTATTCATAATTGAGCTCAAACCAAACTTTGAAGTCAAAGAGAATTTAATGGAAGTCGAAAAAGAAGAAATCTATCTAATGTTACGCACCGTCGATTCAATTATATCTATTACAAAGCTAGCCGAAATGTTCGACGTATCACCTAATATTTTTAAGATTCTTCCCTTTAGGATGCACGATAATTTTGAGAAGAATACATCTTACCTCCCCCGACAGAACGGCTCACTTGCAAATAACGGGCGCTTCGCCTCGGTTGCAACATCGCTAGTAACTTGCAATCGCATACGCAGAAATATATTGCTTTCATCGGCATTCAATATTGCTTCCATCATCTTAGGTGTTCTCCTAGTTGGGATTTTCATTGCCTTATCGGCGCTCGACAATTTCAGTGCTACCACCATGTTATTATACAATTTTGCGTGGACTTTCATCATAATAATCGTTGGTAGAGTAAAAAGATGCTAATTTTTGTGCAATTCATACACACATCAACATATAAATTTTATATGTTGATGTGTGTATTTTCTTGTTTTTAGATTGAATTATATATGCAAATGATATATAATGTTTATTATAGGTGTAATAATTTTAGACAAATCGACAACATAGGTTTCTAATGTTACCATATACTTCAACAAGTTGATGTTGTCGGCTATTTTTTTACACATCCGAGCATAGCAATTATATAGCTATAAATTACTGCAAAGGGGAATTGAATATGAAGCAATATGGTTTCAGAGATATTAGGAACATTGCACTGGCTGGTCATGGAGGATCCGGAAAAACATCATTCGCTGAGGCGCTGCTTTTTAAATCTGGCAGCATAGACCGATTAGGTAAAATCCTTGATGGAAATACTACATGCGATTACGATCCTGAGGAAATAAGAAGAAAGACAACTATTAATACTAAGACCGCTTACCTTGAATGGAAAGATGTCAAGATTAATATTATCGATACTCCCGGCTCATTCGATTTCGCCGGTGGTATGCAAGAAGGAATTAGTGCTTCCGAAAGTGTTGTCATCACCCTATCAGGGAAGTCGGGCGTTACAGTCGGCGCAGTAAAAGCATATGAAGCTGCAAATGAACAAAATAAAGCTAAGATGCTCGTCATTACAAAGCTTGATGAAGAACATGCCGATTTCTATTCTGTGTTTGAAAGTGCAAAGGCGAATTTCGGTCCGTCAGTGTGTCCTGTTGTCGTTCCGCACATTAAAGATGGTAAGATCGACTGTTATGTAAATCTTATCGAGATGAAAGCATATACTTATGACGATAAGGGTAATCCCACAGTTACAGATATGCCGGAATCCCATCATAGGTTAGACGGGCTAATCACAGCCATATCGGAGGCTGTCGCCGAAACTGATGAGGAATTGTTCGATAAATATTTCAGCGGTGAGAAATTCACGGAAGAAGAGCTTATAAGGGGCCTACATAGTGGAATAAAACATGGTCAAATCACACCCGTGATTGGTTGTTCATCATACTCACTTGCCGCTATTGATATGGCGCTCAAATCAATCAGCTATCTGCTGCCAAGTCCTGATGAAGTCAAGCCCCCTATTGCTACCGATGCCGATGGCAATGCCGTAGTTATAGAATGTGACGAAAAGGCGCCTCTTGCAGCTTTTGTATTCAAAACAATAGCCGATCCCTTCGTTGGGAAGATGTCGTTTGTAAAGGTTCTATCCGGGGAGCTCGATGATAATAGCGAACCAATTAATGCTTCAACAGGTGCGCCTGAACGAATCGGCAAGATAGTGGCGCTCAAGGGCAAAAAGCAAGTGGATATAAAGAAAATTACCGCTGGGGATATAGCTGTAATTACTAAAATAAATGCAAATACATCCGATACATTATGTGCCCCCTCAAGAATTGTCAAGGTTAGCACGGGCGAATTCGCTAAGCCGTGTTACTTTAGGGCAATTGTTGCTAAAGGCAAGGGCGATGAGGGTAAGATTTCACAAGGAATTCAAAGACTGCTTGAAGAAGATTTAACCCTTTCGTACGCAGTGAACGCTGAAACAAATGAGCAAATCTTGGGCGGACTAGGTGAGCAACATCTTGATGTAGCAGCGGCAAAGTTAAAAAGTAAATTCGGTGTCGATATTGAACTTCTCGCACCGAAAATTGCATATAGAGAAACTATCCGCCATAAAGTTAAAGTTGAGGGAAAACATAAGAAACAAACGGGCGGTCACGGTCAATACGGTCATGTTTGGATCGAATTTGAACCGCACGATGGCGAAGAATTGATATTTGAAGAAAAGGTGTTCGGCGGATCGGTACCGAAGAATTTCTTCCCGGCGGTAGAAAAGGGATTGCAGGATAGCGCTAAGAAAGGCGTCCTAGCAGGATTCCCTGTCGTTGGATTAAAGGCAACTCTCCTTGATGGCTCATACCACCCTGTCGACTCATCCGAAATGGCATTCAAGATGGCGGCATCAATTGCCTATCGTGAAGGTATGAAGAAAGCGACTCCATGGATACTAGAGCCAATTGGCAAGCTGAAAGTCATTGTCGGTGATGCCAATACGGGCGATATGATGGGCGATCTTAATAAAAGACGTGGCAGAGTTGTTGGAATGAATCCGTATAAGAACAATTTAACCGAGATTGAAGCAGATGTACCAATTGCTGAAATGCAGGATTTCACAATGGCGGTGCGTCAAATGACGCAGGGAATGGGCAGCTTCACGCTCGAATTCGATAGATATGAAATGCTCCCGGCGAATTTACAAGAGGAGTTAATCTCCCAAGTTAGCGACCAGTAGACCGATTTCTAACATAGATTAAAGTCGCAAATTAAATTTGCGGCTTTAATCTGCTTTTTATGAGATGTGACCACTTTTACCGCTTGACAATTCTTTACTGTTAACATATAATATAATATAGAAGATTACGCATGTTCAGCTGTTGCTATTCTTTATTGGCAACTTACAATTGTTGAGCAAGCTGCGTACACCATATAGAAAATTTGTGTCCGCAATTTAAAATTAGGAGGGTCTTTTTTGAAAAAGATATTGCGTTTTTTAGTTCTTGCTATTTTTGTTTCTATGTTAGTTACTATTACTGCCACTGCGGCGGAGCCCGCAACGATAACATTCGACACGGATAAGTTGCTAGATAGTCTAGTTTTAGAGGGTAGTGTCGAAAAAGGTGATTTCACCTTTGAAATAACTGATGAAAAATATTACATAGGAAAATCTCTTAAAATAACTGCGAATCTAGACGATGCACCAGGTAGCGAAAACGTCGGATTCACTTTTGATACTAATGTTATAGGAATTGAAAATTTGGCTGGATACACCGTTGAAGCAAGTGCATTGTTCCCTACCGAATTAAAGTCGAACCTAGCATTTGCTCAAATGTATGTTCATGGCAGTGTATGGCTCGATGCTACTTATGAACCAAGCAGAAAGAATGAATGGCAGACTATAAAAATCAAGGTC
>CALLQQ010000084.1 GCA_938014915.1 uncultured Clostridia bacterium | reverse complement strand
GAGAGTACCGTTGTTATAGTCGTATGTATGAAAGGCGCGTTTTTGAGTTTAGAAACATTCACTCTTTTTACTATCGCAATTAAAGATAGGACGGTAATAACAATCGTAAGAATGGCCGTGAGAAAAGGAAAATAGTTTGCATATCCCATCGGGATAGAGCTAAAATGCGAAAAAGTCTCCTTAAATCCTTTATCAGGTCCGGCATAAAAAACCATAACTGTGCTACTTGGCAACGCCTCTAAAATAAGAGTAACAGCCAATACAACAATGGCAGCACCACCGAATATGCGGCTTGATAACCCTACATTTCTCCCACTGTTTTTTAGAGCTAATTTCTTATAATTTAATATGGCAATTGCTGTAATGATAATAGCGACGCCTAAAGATGTTAAAGCTGAAAATCCCCCATTAGCCGGGAAAATCTGCGGATACGCAATTAAGCCCAGACCGATAATCAGCATCGAAGTAACAACTATTTTAGTTTTTAAGCTTGTCATATTATCCCTCCTTGCTTATAAGGTAACATTTTAAAAAGGATTCGTCAAGTATTTGTGTCAAAAATAAAAACAAACCGCATTAATATGCGGTTTGTTTTACATTTGGTGGAGGCGGGGAGAGTCGAACTCCCGTCCGAAAATCCGTCCATACAGCTTTCTCCGAGTGCAGTCGTAAATCTTCGGGACAACAGTCCCCATTCCCGATAGACCTTGCGGTCGATGCGCTGCTTTACGACAAGCTTCGCATTTCGGTAGCTCCTGTGTGTTTGATAGTTCGGAGCATCTTCTATCAAACATTTACCGCTAAATGACGTTCGTGTCTAGCCGCGGTTCACTAGGACGAACGAGCTGTGCTTTAAGCAGCAGCTAGTTGATAATTATTATTATCTGCGTTTAAATTTAATTTTTGGCTTAAAGAGTGCCACATAGGCTAACGCCCATTCTCTACTCGCTTACTGTAATTCAAAATCCCCGTCGAATCCATTACGCCCCCAATTAAAATTAGGTTCTAAATCTCTCTTTAATGTCACGTTCCGCATCACGTTTAACCGCCCGTTCAGCCATTGCAGCACGTTTATCATGAAGTTTCTTACCCTTGCATAGCCCGATTTGCACTTTCACAAGCGATCCTTTTAGATAAATGGAAATTGGTATCAATGTCAGCCCATCACGCTGGACTAGCCCCATTAATCGCATAATCTCCCTCTTGTGCATAAGAAGTCGCCTAACACGAATGGGATCTCTATTGAAAATATTCCCTTTTTCGTAGGGGGAAATGTGCATTCCTTTTATGAAAAGTTCACCGTTATCGACTGAACACCAGCTATCCTTGATATTCACCGCCCCAGCACGAATTGATTTTACTTCTGTTCCGAATAGCTCAATGCCTGCCTCGTAGCTTTCTTGCACAAAATATTCATGCCTAACTTGTCTATTATATGCAATTGTTTTGATTGACTTGCCTTTATCTTCCGACATTTCGCCATTCCTTTCTGTTAAAATCAAATTGCCGTGGCAACTATTAATTATAAGGAGTTTTTTCGTATTTGTCAAGTTTATTCCTACAAAATGTAAAATTTGGCACAAAAATAGAGGCAGTATGATATACCGCCCCCCTATATCTCATTGCGATTTTCTAGCGCCTTATATAATGTAACTTCATCAGCATATTCAAGTGTTCCACCGATCGGCAAGCCGAATGCTAGCCTCGTCACCTTGACACCGAGCGGTTTGAGCAGTCGTGAAATATACATCGCCGTCGCCTCCCCCTCGACAGTGGGATTCGTCGCCATGATAACTTCATCTACATCACCGTCATTAATTCTAGTCAGCAATTCTCTAATATGAAGTTGGTCGGGCCCAATGCCATCAATAGGGGATATCAGCCCATGAAGAACATGATATTTGCCCTTATACTCGTTCGTTCTCTCAAATGCTGCTACATCTTTCGGACCTTCCACAACGCATATCATAGATGAATCACGCCTAGGATTGTCGCAAATTGGGCAAATATTCGGCTCAGTAAAGTTCTGGCATACTTCGCATTTGCGGACCGCCTTATGCGCATAAGTGATAGCTTCACTAAATTCCTTTGCCTCGGATTCGCTCATTGTCAGCACATAATATGCAAGTCTTTGTGCCGTTTTCATGCCGATTCCGGGTAGCCTTGCAAATTGCTCCGCAAGCTTTACAAGGGGCAATGCATTATACTCCGCCATAGGCTAGAACATTCCGGGGAGGGACATTCCACCGGTCGCCTTTTCCATGCGTTCTTCAGTCGTTTTTTCGATTGTCCTGATTACTTCATTAACTGCGCTCATGACTAAATCTTGCAGCATTTCAACATCGTCGGGATCGACAACTTCAGGCTGGATGGTAACTTCTTTGAGTTCCTTTGTACCGGACATTACAACTTCTACAACGCCGCCGCCAACTGATGCCTTGAATTCGCTTTCGTCAATTTCCTGCTGTATTTTAGCAATATCGTCCTGCATTTTCTGCGCTTGGCGAATCATAGCATTCATGTTTTTTGCTCCGCCACCTGCGTATTCCTTCGGTAATCTAGCTTTCATATGTATTCTCCTTTATATACTATTATTTTTCTACTTCGATGCCTGCTCCACTAGCATTTTGCAACAATTCATCTATCGGATTGTCCTCGACTTCTTCTGCTTTCGGCTTGCTTTTACGCAGCCTAATTCTATATTCCTTACCTAAACTAGAGCGGACCGCCTCAATTAGATATTTCGCATTGCCATCTCTTTTTATCAACATTCCAAACATTGCATTCGGACTATCTACGTAAATTACTTCACCATGGGTAAAAGCAACCGAATCCTCTAAAACACCTTTTAAATGCGGTGCCTTTTTCCCTAATTCGGCCATTATCTGCGGCCATTCCCTAACGGGCGATAGCTCACCACTTTGTTCATCTTCGCTATCTGTAAGGGGAGTTTTCACCTGCGTCGGTTGCGGATTCTGCTCAACTTCTCGCTGTGCATCTTTATTGATGCTGCGCTCCGATTCCTGCGCCTTTTCCTTTATTATAGGCAAATTCGGTGTTGCAGCCTTTTCCTCACTGCGGGCCGATGGCGGCGCTATCCCACCCTCAAGCGCTTTTATCTGTCTTTCTAACTTTTCTATCCTTGATAGCAGCGCATCTTGCGTATCGTCAACTTCGGGAGTGCATAGCTTAATTAGGCACATTTCAAGCTCAATTCGCTTGCCCGAACTATGCACAATTCTATCATTACATTCTTGAAGATGTGCAAGGCAACGGAGTATACCATTCATGCTGAATTCCCTTGCCTGTTCGACTAATCCCTCTTTTTCATAGGTTAGATCGCCCAAGATTTCGTCGACATTCTTCACCGATTTAATAAGCATTAATGAGCGAAAATGCTCAATTAATTCCTCGCATAGTCTTTGCAAGTCCTTAGATGCTCCGTAAAGCTCGTCAACAATTTCCATTGCTGTGGCATTATCCTGCCTTTGAATACAATTTGCTAACGAAAATAGATATTCCCGCCCGGCAATGCCGACCGATTGCGTAACGGCGTCAACGGTTATATCGCTTGTTACCGACATTGTCTGATCAAGTAGCGATATTGCATCGCGCATTGCGCCATCGGATAGCCGTGCGATTAGCTGGGCGGCATCACGATCTAGACGCACACCTTCAGCACTTGCAATTTGGAGTAAACGCTCCACACTATCTTCTACCTTTATTCGATTGAAGTCGAATCTTTGGCAACGTGATAGTATCGTGACGGGCACTTTATGTGCCTCCGTCGTTGCAAGAACGAATTTTACGTGGGGAGGGGGTTCCTCCATAATTTTAAGGAGTGCATTGAATGCTTGCGTTGTTAGCATATGCACTTCATCTATAATATAAACCCTATAACTGCAAAATGCTGGTGTGAAATGCGCACGTTCACGCAGTTCCCTAATATCATCGACACCATTGTTAGATGCCGCATCTATCTCAACAACGTCGGTTATTGAGCCATTCTCCAGCCCGTCACACACTGAACATTCTAGGCATGGATTGCCGTTCTGCGGATTCGTGCAATTGATCGCTTTAGCAAATATTTTTGCGCAAGTTGTTTTACCCGTACCCCGTGAACCTGTAAAAAGATAGGCATGGGCAGTTTTACTCTGTGATATTTGATTTTTTAATGTGGTGGTTATGTGTGATTGTGATATAACATCATCAAATGTTGCTGGACGCCATTTGCGATATAACGCAAGATACATAACCTTCCTCCTCTTTAAATAAGCCCATATAAGGATACCGAGCGGTCTGCGGCGGCAAAGCGATCCACTTAATGCTGCTCGGTTCCCCGCCTGACATGGTTCATGGGGCCTCGCCCGCAGGGCACGGCACCCTTATATGAGCTTAAAAATCTATTTAATTTGGTTACAGTATTTATTATAGCTTATTTCTAGTATAAATTCAAGCGCTGGGCATAATATTTTTGCTTGGTGCCATATTTCGACCGACGCACTATTAATTCAACTTAATTTCTTTTAAAAGCATTATTAAAATAATTTTATTTGCAAATTACTTTTATTTTAGTATAATTAGTGGTATAATATAGTTGATGATAAAGAACAGGGGGATTACACTATGAAAAAAATCGCAAAGGCTTTTCTATGTCTAACTATGGGTGCTATCGTAATCGCTTCTATCGGTATGATTATTCACATTCTTTTCGAATGCTCTAAAAAATATATTGAAGCGGATTAATGCGTATCGCTCGAAAC
>CALLQQ010000083.1 GCA_938014915.1 uncultured Clostridia bacterium | reverse complement strand
CACCAAAATGGTGTTGCTAATGCAATCGTCAAGGGTATCGAGGATTACTTCAATCGCAGCACATTACCGTCTAAGCCCGATACTTCGACCAATTCGGCAGCCGCAAGCACGATGGCGGCACTCCCGCCCGAGAGCTATTCGGTAGCGTCGAGGGACGCAGAGGAAACGACCGAATAAGGAAACATTTAGTTAAGACATGGAAATAATTCATGAAGAAGCTTGCATATTCGCATAATGGCGGTTATAATTGAATGAGTATCATTTGATATATCTTTATTGGAGGTGCAAGTTAATGTCACAATTATCTATGTTTGTTACAATCGCAGCGGCTAATGCTGATGCTGCCGAAGTCCCTGGACTAGGTGCGCAATTAGCTAGTTTAATAATTCCTCTTGCTTTAATGGTGGCGGTGTTCTATTTCTTTTTGATTAGACCGCAAAAAAAGAGGGAGAAACAAACGCAGCAAATGCAAAATAGCCTAGAAGTTGGCGATGAAATCGTCACAACTGGTGGAATTGTCGGAATCGTTGTTAGCATAAAAGAGGACACCATTGTTCTTGAAACAGCTAATGACCGTAGCAAAATCCGCATTAAGCGCTGGGCAATTGCAAGTAATGAAACTGTTCACGATGACAAAGCTTAATCACATTAAAGCATAAAAAGGACACTCCTCACATATCATTAGGTAGATGATATAAGGGGAGTGTTTTCGTGTCTAAAAAACCTTCACAAAATCGTGGCGAACTAAAATTAATTAAAACTATCGCAGTATCAAGCATTATTGGGCTAATCATTTCAATCCTTGCTCTATTTTTGCTTGCGATTTTAATGACGAAAATTGATATGCCGCAAGCGATAATAAATGCAATTTCTTTAGTAGGATTATGCATTGGAGCATTCTTTGCGGGGATAATTGCAGGGCACATTAATAGAAAAGACGGGATTCTCATGGGGCTCCTATGTGGCGGAACGATGTTCGCTTTCCTTGCAATTATAGGCATTGCATTGCTGAACTCCGATGTGTCCATGACATTAGTCATAAAGTTATGTGCGATAGTTGTATCGTCAATTTTCGGCAGTGTTATGGGAGTAAACTTTAAAAGGCGTAGGTATTGAAAATAGGCAAATAATATGCTATAATTATAGTAATAAATTAATCGGAGGAATAGTAATGAAGCATATTATAACTTTGAACAAAAAGAATTTGAAGAAAACAGCGGCTAAGGGCGGTTGTGGCGAATGTCAAACATCTTGCCAATCTGCTTGCAAAACATCTTGCACAGTTGCAAATCAAAAATGCGAGAAGTAAATTAAAATCTAATCATGTATACGTGAGCATATCAAACCGCCTTACCATCGGATTGATATGCTTATTGCGATTATACGGGATTTCAAATTAACAAAAGTGAGGAATATTAAGTGATACATAAATACACACTTGGCGGGATAAATATAGTATTAGATATAAATAGTGGAGGAGTTCACATTTTTGACGAACTCACATTTGCCATGCTCGATTACATTCAGCCGCCACTAAGCGGAAAATGCCCCGATAATGTTGTAAAGGCACTTGAAAGCGAATACACGGTTGATGATATCCAACGTGCTTATAACGAGCTATATGAGTTATATAAAAGCGATTCGCTATTTTCAAGTGACGATTATAGACAGTTCGCCGCCGACGATGCCGTGCTGAATGCGCCCATTAAAGCGATGTGCCTACATGTGGCGCATGATTGCAACTTAAGATGCAGTTATTGCTTCGCCTCTACGGGGGATTTCGGTGGAGGGCGCAAGATTATGGACCTTGAAACGGGTAAACGTGCAATTGATTATTTACTAGAGAATTCGGGCAGCAGGAGGAATTTGGAGCTGGATTTCTTCGGCGGTGAGCCTCTAATGAATTTCGATGTCGTTAAAGAGATAGTGAAGTATGCAAGAGAAAAAGAAAAAGCATACGGCAAGAACTTCCGCTTTACGATAACGACGAATGGCGTTCTGCTTTCAGACGATAAAATTGATTTCATAAACAGGGAAATGTCAAATATAGTGCTTTCAATCGATGGGAGAAAGAGCGTCAATGACAGGATTCGCAAGTGCCCCAACGGGAGCGGCAGTTACGATGTTATTATGGAGAAGTTTAAAAAACTTGCGAAAAGTCGTGGTGATAAGGAATATTATGTTCGTGGGACTTTCACAAAATATAATCTAGATTTTGCGAGCGATGTTCTGCACTTATTCGATGAGGGATTCGATCAGATTTCTATCGAGCCAGCAGTATGTGATGAAGATATGGACTGGGCGATTACGTCAGATGATCTACCGACTATTTTCGCCGAATACGAGAGATTAGCCAATGAGATATTGCAAATAAGGAGCGAGGGCGAGCACATTAATTTCTTTCATTTCATGATAGATCTTGAACAGGGACCATGTGCGATAAAGCGTCTGCGTGGGTGCGGTTGCGGTAACGAATATATAGCAGTCACTCCGGAGGGGGATATATATCCATGCCATCAATTTGTAGGCATGGAGGAATGGAAAATGGGCAACCTTGATAGTGGGATTCTTGATAATAAGATGAAAGAATATTTTGCGGCTGCGAATCTTTATAAAAAAGAGGGATGCAGCGACTGTTGGGCAAAATTTTATTGTAGCGGCGGTTGCAATGCTAACAATCATATCTATGCAGGTGATGTGTTGAAACCGTATTCCCTATCTTGCGAAATGCAAAAAAAGCGCATTGAATGTGCGATAATGGTTAAAGCGGCAATGGCATTGAGTGAGCAGGATGGAAATTAAAAGTTGAATGTGTATCTTCCGCCTAATTTTCAACCTACTTTCACAATACTTTCACACCGATGGATTATATTATAAATACGAAGCAAAATAATATAATAGGAGGTAATGTAATGAGTGATTTTTTTAATGACAATGATAACAAGAACTTTGAATTTATTGATCTTCCCGAGTACGATATGAATTCACGCAAAAAGCGGAGAAATCCTAAAATGCTGATGGCGGGATTCCTAGCGGCAGTTTTCATTGTTTCGGTAGTGGGATTCGGTAGTTTTGCATTGAAGGACTACTTAGCACAATATATTAAATCGGATAACGGCGGTAGTATTAGCGATACGGCGGATTCTACCAATGGCGGAGCGGGGGGAAACATTTCCCTTGAATTGGCGTCTAAACCTAGCAATGAAAGTGTTAAGCCGGACGAGAGCGGGCGCTATAATACTGAAGGAGTTGCGGAGCTTGTAAAGCCGTCAGTTGTAGGAGTTGTCACATATAAGCAAGCGCCGATTTTGCAAGAGCTTGGAGCGGGTTCGGGAATAATTATGACGGCGGACGGATATATAATCACGAATGAACACGTTGTCAGCGGTGCGAATGCCGTAAAAGTAGTATTAAGCGATAACACGGAATACGAGGCTGAAATCGTCGGATCCGATGTTAAGACGGATTTAGCGGTGCTGAAAATAAAAGCTAAGGATCTAACGCCAGCGGCATTCGGTAGTTCTAGTCAGACGAAAGTCGGCGAAGATGTAGTTGCCATCGGCAATCCGGCAGGTCTTTCGGGTTCAGTGACGAAAGGAATAGTATCCGAGCTTAACCGTGAGGTAGCGACAGAGAGCGGATATGGTTTGAAGTCAATTCAGACTGATGCCGCAATAAATCCGGGCAATTCGGGCGGAGCATTAGTCAATATGTTCGGGCAGGTAATCGGCATCAATTCATCAAAATATGTAGGGACAGGCTACGAGGGGATAGGTTTTGCGATAGCTATTGACGAGGCAAAGCCAATACTTGACCATCTAATTAATTATGGATATGTTAAGGACAGAGTAAAGATAGGCATATCGTATACTGAAATTACTGAAACTACCGCTAGAATGTATGGATTAAAAGCCGGACTCTATGTGCAGACAATTGATGAAGAAGCCCAAGTTGCTAGTAGCGGATTAAAAGAATATGATATAATCACACATATTGACGGTGTGAACATGACTTCAGCTTCATTGATTTCTAGCGTATTAGAGGGGAAAAAGCCCGGCGATAAACTGGAATTGACCGTGTATAGAAAGAGCATAACCGGCACTGAAGAAACACTTAAAATTGATGTTGTCCTATCAGAAGATAAGGGCGAATAGAAAAAACACAATGCAAGAATAGTCAACCTATCCGCAAGCAGAGGGCAATTCTGCTTGCGGTAATTTTTAATAGCACTTGTTTTTATCGCTAAAAAGCGGTATAATGTATATGGTACTATGTGCACTTGCGGGATTGTAGTTATTGTACGCATGAACATAGTTAAATTTTTTTATGGAGGTTTTTTAATGGCTAATTTTACTTTCACAAGTCCAAAAGGACAAAAACCGATCGATTTAGGTAAAAAGGTATCTATAAAAGTTATTATTGCTTTTATTGTAGGTATATTAATTGTAATAACATTTTTTTCATCAGTAACCATTGTTTCAGAGGGGTTCATCGGTGTAAAATATAGATTTAACAAGATACAGAATGCAGATTTGCAAGCGGGGCTCAACCTACACATTCCATTCATTGAGAATATTGCTCAAGTCGATATCCGTGAGCAAATTTATCAGTCGGAAACTGACGCATATACAAAAGATACTCAATCAGTCGAGGATCTACATATTAAGCTAAATTACTTCTATGATAGAGCGCAACTGTCAGAGATAATTAGGAATGTTGGCATAGAAAATGTTGAAAATAAATTGGTAGTGCCACAGGTGCAATCGATAGTGAAGAATGAGATCGGGCAATTCAGGGCGGAAGAATTTGTGCAGAATCGTGTCATCGTTCAGCAAAATATTGAAGATAGACTAAAAGAAAGATTAGAGCGCAATGGAATTATAGTTGCGTCATTTGCCATTGAAAATATCAAGTTTGAAGATGGATTTGAAGAAGCAGTTCGGGCAAAGGTCGTAGCGGAGCAAGACGCATTAAAGATGCAGAATAAGACTAAAGAAAAAGAAGAATATGCAAAGCAAGTTGTCATTGAAGCGCAAGCTAATGCAGATTCGGAAAAAATCCGAGCCGAGGCGGAGGCATATGCGATTAATTTAATTCAAGAGAAACTAAAGAATAGCCCGCAATATATCGAGCTAGAGAAAATTAACAAATGGGATGGTGTTCTACCGCAGGCAATTGGCGAAACGATTAATCCGTTTTTAGTCCTAGGGGAAGACGGCACTGTATCAGTTGCAGATGAAGAATAAGCACTTAAACTAAGGAGAATTATATGTTACTAAATCCTAAATCGTACATAAGCCTTAAACGGGAAGTACTTGACAAGGTATTTGCTAAGATGAATAATATGCAGCGTGAAGCTGTTTTCACCGTTAATGGCCCATTGCTGATTCTGGCAGGTGCAGGGAGCGGCAAAACTACCGTTCTAGTCAATCGTATTGCGAATATGATATATTTTGGCAATGCATATAATGATGAGAATGCCCGTGATGACCTCACAAACGAGGAAATTTCCGAGCTGGAAGGATATTTGAATGGCAATGATGTGCCGCTAGAAAGATTATCCGAACTCATTGGCAGCGACCGAATAAAACCATGGAGCATACTTGCAATTACTTTTACTAATAAGGCGGCAAGTGAGCTTAAAGAGCGAATTTTCAATATGTTGGGCGAAGCGGCGAATGACATTAATGCCGCCACATTCCACTCATCATGTGTGCGGATTTTGCGCCGTGAAATTGATAAACTTGGCTATACGAGCAACTTCACAATTTACGATACTGATGATAGCATTAGATTAATCAAGGAATGTATGAAGGCGCTTGACATATCGGAGAGGGCATTCCCACCGAGGGCAGTTTTAACGCAGATAAGCCGAGCAAAGGACAAATTAAAGGGACCCGACATATTTGCAAATGAGGCGGGTGCGGATTATCGTTTAAGTGAGATATCGAAGATATATTCAATGTATCAGGAGCGTATGAAAGAAGCAAATGCAGTTGACTTTGACGATATTATTTCACTTACGGTTAGACTATTCGAGGAATATGAAGATGTTTTGAACCATTATCAGAATTGGTATAAATATGTTCTTGTTGACGAATATCAGGATACTAACCACGCCCAATATAGGCTAATAAGCATGTTGACTAAAAGGCATGAGAATTTGTGCGTTGTCGGCGACGATGACCAGAGTATATATAAATTCAGGGGAGCGAATATCGAGAATATACTTAGCTTTGAAGAACAATTTGAGGAAGCTAAAGTTATAAAACTTGAGCAGAATTATCGCTCAACTGAGACAATTCTTTCGGCGGCGAATAGCATTATATCAAACAATAAGGGCAGAAAAGGTAAAAACCTATGGACGGATTTAGGCGACGGTGAAAAGATCGACGTGCTGAAAACTCTTGACGATAAGAGTGAGGCACAATTCGTCGCAAATAGGATCGCATCTGCGGTGAAAGACGGTGGCAAATATTCGGATCATGCCATCCTATACCGCACTAATGCACAATCACGTGCCATCGAGCAAAGTCTAGTGCAGAATGGAATTCCGCATAAAATCATCGGCGGACAGCGATTCTTTGAACGTAAAGAAGTTAAGGATATATTGGCATACCTAAGTGTAATAAATAACGAATTTGATTTATTGAGGCTGACAAGGATTATCAATGAACCTAAAAGGGGCATTGGCAATGCGACAATTGCAGCACTTGAGGAATTGGTATTCGAGCTGCGCATTTCTCCATTCGATATTCTTCGTGACGCACGGGAATATCCCACACTATCAAAGAGGGCAACTCCTCTAACGTCCTTTGTAACTATGATGGACGAGATTAGCGAATTTGCAAGTGGGGATTTTGGCGTGTTGATGGATGAACTTATCGACAGGACTGGGTATAAGGATTCTTTACAAAAACATGGCTTCGACGGGGAAACAAGACTAGAGAACATTGAAGAATTGAAGTCATATATTATGAATTATCAAGAAGAAAATGAAGACGGGACTCTGGGCGGACTTCTTGAAGAAGTATCACTCTACACCGATCAAGACAGTCTTGAAGATGCAAGTGACTATGTTGTTCTTATGACGATACATTCGGCTAAAGGTCTTGAATTCCCGAATGTGTTCATCGTCGGCATGGAAGAGAATATATTCCCAAGCTACCGATCTGTTGCCGAGGGTGACGATGAAATTGAAGAAGAAAGACGTCTAGCATATGTAGCACTAACAAGGGCAAAGAAAAAGGCATATATCACGACTGCTTCCGAGCGTTGGCAATTCGGTAAGATAAGCAGGAATACACAATCTAGGTTCCTGCGTGAGATTCCTAGTGATCTAATAAATTACCGTGACGAGGCGATTCGTGCTAGAGTGAAAAAGCCGAAGGCGGAGCCAGTGAGCGAAATGGGATATTTGCAGCGTGAGCAGATTAGACGTGAACCAAGAAAAGAAACTAAGGCGCCCATTAAACAATATGTTGAGGGCGAGAGAATAAAACATAATATTTTTGGTGAGGGAAAGATAATAAAGGCTACCGCAATGGGGAATGATACCATGGTTGAGGTAGCATTCGATAGCGGTAGCAACAAAAAAATCATGGCGAATTTCGCTAAATTAAAGAAGCTCTAGAGCCTAATATTATCTACACGGCGACGGGCGAGATCCGCATTATCTTCCGAGATGTTTTCAACATTACCGTCGGGGAGTGTCCTACTTTGCGTTATGGGATTAGTAGAATATAGCGGAGTAATCGGTTTGGTATTTACCTTTACAGTATTATTCCCCTCAAGAACTACTCTAACTTTTTTAGTTTTTTTAGATTTTTTATTATTTGATTTAGCCATTTATTTCTCCACCTTTCGAACATATAGTGATAGTTTTCGCTACTTCGGGGGAAATATGCGGAGAATAAAATTATTAGTAGTATAGGAGGAATATCGGTGGGGAGAAAACCGTTTTATAAGCAATTAATTAAAGGATATTTGAATTTGTTTTTCAGCTTTGTCCTTTGCATAATGATGATGCCGGCATTCGTATTTGCAACTCACCCCGTGATTTACATTATATTGCAAATCTTTTGTAGTATCATCTTACTAGGATTGTTTGCACATCTAGCATGGAAAGATGCAAAAGCTGAAATCCAGATAATGAAGTATAGAAGAGAGGAAAAAGAAGCAAAATCCAGATGGCTCGCTATCGGGATATTCATGACAATACCATTCTATATAACATTAATTTTGCTTGTCGTGTCGAAGCTTGGTTATATTGGCAACGTCATGCCAATATATAAAATCCTGAATGCGCAGTTCCTACCTTTAATTGCGCTGATAGCACCCGATGCCGATGTTGCCAATATGGCATGGTATTGTGTGCCAATTTTTGCAATTCTACCATTGACGATACCGATTACGACACATCTCAGTTTCAAAATATCGTATAAAGATAAAGTTAATCTTGAAAAGATAATGTATGAGGATCAATAGTTGCATATTAAAATCTAGCATATCATAAGCTTATTACAGGAGATAATTCTAGGAGAGGGAGTTTGCCTATGACTAGTAATAAGCAGTCGATTTTAGTTGCTATAATACTATTCTTCAGTTTTGGATTTTTAGTGCTATCGGCACAGCATATCGATAATGTGGTCGAAACATCGACACGGGCAGGACTGGAAAAGGTCGTAGTCATTGATGCGGGTCACGGTGGGATGGATTCAGGATGTGTCGGAGTGAATGGTGTACTTGAGAAGGACATCAATCTTTCAATAACTCTGATGCTAAGGGATATGCTTGAAGCGAGCGGTTTTAAAGTAGTGCTAACACGTGATACGGACATTTCAATACATGATGAGAGTATAGATAGAATTGTTTCAAAGAAAAAGTCGGATATGCACAATAGACTGAAGATAATCAATAACAATAATCCGCTAATCTTCGTATCAATTCATCAAAATCAATATACGAGCGCTAACTCAAGGGGCGCTCAAATGTTTTACAGTAATAGTAATGAGAGGAATGCGGAATTAGCGCAGATAGTACAAGATAAATTCGTTGAATTCTTACAACCCGATAATAAGCGGCAGATTAAGCCGAGCGAGAACAGACTTTTTCTACTTGAGAATTCTACTGTGCCATCGGTTATGGTGGAATGTGGCTTCCTATCCAATGCGAAAGAGGCCCAGATGCTTGCCGATGAAGAATATCAAAAAGATGTTGCGTTTGCAGTTTATTGTGGTATGCTGGAATTCCTAAATAGTGGAAGTGCAAGTGCTGATACATAATCCATAGAGGGAGATGTGAAAATGGCGGCTAAGCAAAAGAGAGTTTATATTTGCAGTGAATGCGGTTACGAAAGTTTAAAATGGACTGGTCAGTGCGGTAGTTGCGGTGAGTGGAATACTCTTGAAGAAAAACAAGTTGTGAAAGCGGCCGCATCACGATCCTTTAGCCAGATCGGTGACGCATCATCGCAGATTTATAGCATAAGCGATATAAAATCCGATAGTGATGTGCGATATCGTACGGGAATGCGTGAACTTGATATGGTCCTTGGCGGCGGACTTGTAAAAGGCTCACTCGTATTACTTGGCGGTGATCCCGGTATTGGGAAGTCGACATTGCTAATGCAAATATGCCAGCATCTGGGGCAGGAAAGAACAGTCCTATACATATCGGGCGAGGAATCCGCAAACCAACTAAAATTGAGGGCGGATAGGCTGGGCGTAAATTCCAAAAACTTATATATAAGCGCACAAACCGATGCCCACACAGTTTCACATCTAATTACCGATCAAAAGCCCGATATTGTCATTATAGATTCAATTCAAACAATGAGTATTGCCGAGGTATCATCTGCGCCGGGCAGCATTACTCAGGTCAGGGAATGTACTAATCTTTTCATGCGAATTGCAAAAGGCTATGGAATACCGATTTTCATTGTGGGGCATGTCAATAAAGATGGTGCTATTGCAGGACCGAAAGTAATGGAACACATTGTCGATACCGTGTTATATTTTGAGGGGGAAAGGCATCTAAGCTATCGGATACTGCGTGCTGTTAAGAATCGCTATGGTTCTACCAATGAAATCGGTGTTTTTGAAATGACGGATAAAGGATTAATGCAAGTGGAAAATCCGTCGCAAATGCTCCTATCCGGCAGACCGACGAATGTTTCGGGAACTTGTGTCGTATGTACTATGGAGGGATCCCGCCCCATTCTAGCAGAAGTGCAAGCACTTGTTACTAAAACGGGATTCGGCACACCACGCCGCATGTCGACGGGATTCGATTATAACAGAATGTCAATTATACTAGCAGTGATGGAGAAGCGATCAGGATTCTTCTTTGGCAATCTTGATGTATATATCAATGTTGTTGGCGGGCTGAGACTAGATGAACCTGCTGCTGATTTAGCAGTAGCAATGGCGCTGTATTCGGGACTTCAGGATAAGCCGATTAATCAGCAGGTAATAGCATTTGGAGAGGTGGGACTAGCTGGTGAAGTACGCAATGTTAACAATACTTTGCAGCGAATAAGAGAAGGGCAAAGGCTCGGCTTCCAAAGATGCATCGTACCAAAACAAGCGCTCAAGTCGCTATCGGGCGATTTCGGTGATATGGAAATACTCGGTGCGGCGAACTTACGTCAAGCATTCAGGGCGCTTGATGCAAAATAAAACTTTCAATACATATAAACACCCCGACGCAAGGAATTATGCGGCGGGGTATTTTATTCTGCTAATTTCCCGATATGAAATTCTGTTTAGGCTTCTCTGCGTTTTCTTTCAGTCCTTCTGCGATTTTATTATAATAACAGCAATCCGACTCACCACTATAATTTTTAATTTGGAGATTATCAAGTGTGCAGTATCCATCATTTTGAAATATGCAGTCCTTACTACAAGTAATCAAATTCATTATCAACCTTACCTTTCTAATCCGAATTCCGATGAGCTTAATTAATATTATTTTTAGCTAGATAAAAAAATTTATGCTATGTAAAAACATACAAACATAATTGGCAAAATTTTAGCAACACTATACTGTACATGCTAAAAACCATACATTATAGAAAAAAGGAGATTGTACAGTGAATAAGTCAATAGCGATAGTGCTAATTAGCACAATTTTAATCATCAGTAGCATTTTTATCCCTGAAGTTGTTGAAACTTCACTACCAGTGATAGAAACAACTACATTGCAAAAAAGTACACTTACAAATCATGTAAATGGCAATGGGCAAGTCGAGAATAGGTCGAGGATTGAGGTGACATATAATATACCGATAATCGTGAATGAAGTTTTTGTCGGCATAGGCGATGATGTGGAGAAAGGTCAGGAATTACTCAGCATTGATAAAGACAAAACCGTGCAAAAGTTATATGAGCTAAGCGGAACAAAAGTCGGCATAGCGGCGAATTTCGCAACTGGGAGTTCGTTTTCATCAATTGAAGATAGTGAGAAGATGATAAAGCAAATTCCCGAAGTTATCACAGCATCACAGAGCGGTACTATCGGGACTGTCAATATTATCAGCGGCGATTTCGTTCTGCCGGATACTACTATGATGAGTATAATACGATCGGAAGATTTAGAGGTAAAAGTTGCAGTGAACGAATCAAAAATTGCTAAAGTTAAAGAGGGACAACCTGCTACAATTACAGGAATTGCATTCGCCGGGCATGAATATTCCGGACGGGTAAAGCAGATTTATCCCGAGGCGAGGAAGCAATACATTGGCACAACACAGGAAACAGTCGTCGATGTAGTAATATCGCTTGACGATCCGGATAATCACATTAAAACGGGATTCTCCGCAAAGGCGCAAATCGAAACCGAAAAGCCCAAAAAGCTCCGAGTATTGCCGCATGAAGTAATATCACAGGACGATGAAGGCGAATTCGTATATGCATATTCGGGCGGAGTGGCAGTAAGAAGAAATGTTGTAACTGGTGAGGAATTCAGCGGTGGTACGGAGATACTCAGCGGTATAAGCGATAACGAATTAATTATTTCATGCCCATCAAAGATAAAAAGTGATGGCGATTATGTCCGGGCAAAAGCGCATTAAAATGAGAAAGGTAGGTTGAGTAGCAATGCTTGATTACATTAAAACGGGGTTTGTAAATATATTCAGGAATAGACTTCGCTCATTTTTAACTATATCGGGGATTTCAATTGGTGTGCTTGCCGTTGTAATAATTTCATCAATTGGTGAAATCGGGACCGCGACAATTAATGCGGAACTTGATAATATGGGCATAAGCAGTGTTATGATAAGAACGGATGAAAAAGCAAATATTCCGCTAGATATGAATGACGTTGAATCGCTCAGAAATCTTGGCGGCGTGCAATTTGCAATGCCGCTAATGTCGGAGTGGACTTATTCCGAATTACTAGGTGATGAAACACAATGCATGGCGTGGGGAGTCGACAACAACGCAAATAAAATAATTTCCCTTGAGGCGATACACGGGCGGCTTGTAAACCTAGATGACATGTACTTAAATAAAAAAGTGTGTGTGGTAGATGAGGCAGTAGCAATTGAGGCTTATAAGCGCAGTAACATTGTGGGTAAGACAATACGTCTAGCGATAAACGGAACATATGAGGACTTCACCGTTATTGGCGTTGTGAATTCTGGAGTTAGCGTATTGCAAAATATGCTTGGCGATTTTATTCCCAACTTTGCATATATACCGTATACGACATTACAGGAGATAAGCGGCAGAACGAATGTGGACCAAATCGTAATAAAGGTGCAGGACACGGCTGATAACTCCGATATATCCGAGCAGATAATCCAAATGCTAGATGAAAAGAATGGCACTACAAATGGTATTCTAGTGAACAACCTCTTAAAGCAAAAGAGCCAACTGAATACTATCCTAAGAATTGTAACAATTGCATTGTCGCTAATAGCGGGGATTTCTTTAGTTGTATCGGGATTATCAATTATGACGGTAATGCTTGTTTCCGTCAATGAAAGAACGAGGGAGATCGGGATTAAGAAGTCGATCGGGGCGACGAATAAGGCAATATTAATGGAATTCGTTATAGAATCGGCATTAATCACAATGTTGGGGAGTCTTTTCGGCATTGCAGTTGGGCTAATGCTATCCGTTCTGGGGTGCTTAATATTAGGCATAACTGTCATAATTAATATTAAGTTAGTCGTTATGACGATGCTTTTATCAATTTTAATCGGGCTATTATTCGGTGTCTATCCAGCATATAAAGCGGCAACGCTCAAACCAGTGGATGCACTGCGATACGAATAAGGCAAATAAAGAATTCGCATCTTGCAACTTAGGACCTAGCAGGTTATAATTATTATAAGCGAGTTGCAAGGGGGAATGTCTATGAAGCGGATTATACTAGCATCAATGTCGCCTAGACGGCGGGAGCTAATGCGTCTAATACCCGCCGAATTCGAAGTATGCGCAGTCGATATTGATGAAACTATCGATAAAAATAAAAGTCCAAGCGAGAATGCTATGGAAATTGCAAAATTAAAGGCTAGGGCAGCGAGTAAATTATATGATGATGAAATCATTATAGGGTGCGATACTATCGTAGCAATCGGTGATAAAATCCTGGGCAAACCGCAAGATGAAAGCGATGCAGAGCGGATTCTGCTTGAATTATCAGGTGCGGAACATAGAGTATATACAGGTGTATGTATTCTTAATGCGGGGAAAGCTACGCAATTTTGCGGTAGTGCGAATGTTAAGATGAAGGAACTCACAAATGATGAAATTTCATGGTATATCGCAACGGGCGAGCCGATGGATAAAGCGGGTGCATATGGAATTCAAGGTTATGGGGCGTTATTTATAGAGCGAATAAACGGCGATTATTATAGCGTTGTCGGATTGCCCATATGCAAATTAAATTCGGAACTAAAGAATATCACACGGTAGTAAACAATATATTAGATAGTAGAATATGGTGACTTCTTTGAATAAGAACTAAGTAATGATATAAAAATGCCTTGCACTAAATTGAAATATGTACTATAATAGAAGAATATAAAAGAGTGCAGGCTTAATGAAAGGGGAGAGCTTTATGGTTCAGATTGAAAACCATCTAGGCAGCATAACAATTTCGCAGGTGTATTTCACAAACTTAATCGGTCATACCGTGACATCGTGCTTCGGTGTTACTGATATGAATGTTAGCGGCGCAAAGCAGAGCTTCCTCTCTTTAGTACTAAGGAAAAGAAACTTTATCGACAAGGGCGTCGCAGTCAGATATAGCAGGGAAAAGCTATATATTGACTTACACATAACGGTTATGTTCGGTGTGAATATTGCAGCCATTGTTAAAAGCATTGTGAATAAGGTGAGCTACGTTGTCGAGGAAGAAACGGGAATCCCCGTTGAAAAGGTTAATGTATATGTTGATGGAATGAGAACATAGTGTCATTTACATCAAACATTTCAGTATAATTCGTAGTCAAAAGGGGAGTTAATTTTGGTGATAACAGGGAAGGCACTCCGGGATGCGATAATTTCCGGCGCAAATAATATATGCAATAATCGGAAAAGGGTGGACGAACTTAACGTTTTCCCAGTGCCTGATGGTGATACGGGTACAAATATGTATATGTCGATGAATAATGCTGTTCTAAGCATTAAGTCGCTTGACGATGATGTTACTGTGTCGGATGCCTCCGATGCGGTCGCATCAGCATTGCTAAGGGGCGCTAGAGGGAATTCTGGAGTAATACTATCGCTATTATTTAGAGGATTCGCAAAAGGGCTACAAGGACGGGAAACGGCAAATGCAGAAGATATCGCCCACGCACTGAAGTTCGGTGTAGAGGCGGCATATAAGGCTGTAATGAAACCGACCGAAGGGACAATTCTAACAGTGGCAAGACTCGCCGCCGAGAAGGCAGAGCAAGCCGCCAAAGATGATATATCAGCCGCTGAGCTATGGCGGATAATGCTTGATGAAGCTAATAAAACGCTCAATGAAACACCTGAACTACTCCCAGTTCTTAAAAAGGCGGGTGTCGTTGACGCAGGTGGTAAAGGTCTTGTCGTCATATTTGAGGGAATGCAGAGTGTATTCGATAATAACATTATTATCGAGCGTGACATGCCTCAAACTGGAAAGGCAGAAGTTATTACCGAAAGTGTAAATGCGGCAGGCGAATATGATGGGGAGATTACCTTCACATATTGTACTGAATTTTTAGTTAATAAAGCCCCCGACAGCAAGGATTCACTCTCATTAAGGGCATTCCTTGAAACAATCGGGGATAGTGTCGTTGTTGTAGACGATGATGAGATTATAAAAGTTCATTGCCATACTGACAATCCGGGCTCAGCACTTCAGGAGGGATTGAAATTTGGCTCACTCACAAGCATGAAGATCGAGAATATGAGGGAGCAACACGAGGAGCGTGTGAAGGAAGTTAAAATGCGTAAAGAGCAGGAACTTCCCCCAGCTGAAGCAGAAAAGCAATTCGGATTTGTTGCTGTCGCCGCTGGCGCCGGTATCGAAAGATTATATAGCGATCTTGGTGTGGATCACGTTGTTCAGGGCGGTCAAACGATGAATCCATCGACTGAAGATATTCTAAAGGCAGTTAATGCTACTCCATCAGAGATAGTATTTGTTCTACCGAATAATAAGAATATCATTATGGCGGCGGAACAAGCAGTCGATCTGGCACATAAGAAGATGTGCGTATTGCAGACACGCACCATACCTCAAGGAATAGCGGCAATGCTTGCTTTTGATGAAAATGCGGATTTCAACCGCAATAGACTTGATATGACTAAAGCAATTGATAATGTTTCGACAGGGCAGGTTACATTTGCGGCAAGGGATTCTGACTATGATGGTCACGAAATTAAAAAGGGCGAAATACTTGCACTTGATAACGGTAAATTGAGTTTTACCGAGCGTGACGTTACAAGGGCGACATATCGCCTAGCGAGGAAGCTTGTGAAAAACGATTCAAGCTTTGTCACGTTAATTTACGGTTCAGATGTTGACGAAGATGCGGCGAATGTTACGGCTGAAATGATACAGAATAAACTTGGTAACAACATTGATGTTACCGTTATTAATGGTGGTCAACCCGTCTATTATTATATCATTTCAGTTGAGTAGATAGATATTATCCTGCAATTTGCAATGGCAGGTGACTTATGGAGAACCAATTAGATATGAATATTACCTACCTAAAAGGGGTAGGACCTAAACGAGCCGAGCTTTATCAAAAGCTTGGCATAACCTCTATTGGGGGACTTTTGCACACATACCCACGTGACTATATTGACTTCACGCAGACAATCCCCATATCGCAAGTCGTAATTGGGGAAAGTTCTATGATTAAAGGGTATGTAAAGAGGAAGCTCCCACCGCAAATTATTAGGCGAGGACTTACTATATATAAACTCATTGTTACCGATGATACTGCCGATATTGTCGTGACGATATTCAATAGTAAGTATGCATTTGACAATTTAATTCTAGGCGAGGAATATATTCTTCACGGGAAGATTATGGGCAATGTCTATCGTAAAGAGATTTCATCACCCCAGTTCATTCATTCTAGTGAACGCAGGAAAATCCTGCCCGTATACCCATTGACGGAGGGATTATCTCAAGCAGTTAGGCAAAAGCATATTAAAACAGCCCTTTCTACATATAATAAATATGTCCAAGAAACCCTATCCGAATCCGTACGTAAAGAATATTCGTTGTCGCCATTGAGGGAGGCGGTAGTGAACATACACTTCCCTAAAGATGAGGATTCGCTCACCAGAGCTAAAAGGCGGCTTGTTTTTGATGAATTACTTGTACTATCTTTAGGACTTGCAATGTTAAGGAATCGCAACCGCAAGCTCACTGGTGCTAAAATGCTGAAGAAAGACTTGAGCGAATTTTACAATTCGCTGCCGTTCGAATTAACTCAGGCGCAGATTCGCTCAATAGATGAGGGGATTCACGATATGTGCAGTAACAACCCGATGAACCGCCTTTTGCAAGGTGATGTCGGATCGGGTAAGACTGTTGTCGGGGCAGCACTATGCTATCTATGCTATAAAAACGGCTATCAATCCGCATTAATGGCACCGACAGAAATCCTTGCAACTCAGCATTATAATACATTGAGTAAACTCCTAGAGCCGCTTGGAATTAGAACTTGCCTATTAACCGGTTCATTAACCCCTAAGAAAAAGGCCGAAATAAAGAATGAAATTTCAAGTGGAGAGTATAGCTTAATTATCGGCACCCATGCATTAATTCAGCAGAATACTGAATTTGCAAAATTAGGATTTGTTATAACTGACGAGCAACATAGATTCGGAGTTAAGCACCGCTCAATGCTGCTTGAAAAAGGCGAGAATCCTCATGCCCTAGTTATGTCAGCAACGCCGATTCCTAGAACATTGGCACTCATTATATACGGCGATTTAGATATTTCGATACTAGATGAAATGCCCAAAGGAAGAAGACAAGTCGAAACATATGTAATAATGGGCGATAAGCGTCAACGTGCATATCGCTTTATAAAAGATAAGATTATGCAGGGCAGGCAGGCATATATAGTTTGCCCCATGATTGATGAAGGCGAGAATGAACTAGCATCAGCAACAAAATATGCAAACGAACTTTCAAAAGGATATTTTAGGAATGTCAATGTTGGGCTCCTCCACGGTAAGATGTCATCCGCCCAAAAAGATGATGTGATGGAACGATTCCAGCGGGGGGAGATTGCCCTACTTGTATCGACAACAGTAATAGAAGTTGGAATAGATGTTCCCAATGCTGTTATCATGATGATAGAAAATGCAGAGCGATTCGGATTGTCACAACTTCACCAATTGCGTGGACGTGTTGGCAGGGGAGAACATCAATCTTTTTGCATATTGCTAACGGACAATGTATCTGAAACTAATAGGAAGCGATTAGCAGCTATTAAGAAAACAACCGACGGATTCAAAATAGCTGAGCAAGATTTGAAATTGAGAGGTCCGGGCGATTTTTTCGGGAGAAAGCAACACGGATTGCCCCAGCTTAGAATTGCCGATATGACGCAGGATATGGCGGTATTAAAAGAGGCGCAGGAACTTGCACATAGGATTTTGCAAGAGGACAATTCCCTTAGTACGGACGCTAATCAACAGCTCCGGCATCATGTGCGGATGCTTTTCACGAGTGCGGAGGAATACGGATTTAATTAGGGAGATGAAAAAATGCCACGTTTTTTTGTTGATAATATAAATGGCGACAATGCTTATATTAGCGGCGACGATGCAAAGCATATTTCTAAAGTACTGCGAATGAGCATAAATGATGAAGTGACTTTATGCGATGGTAAGGGACGGGATTATGTTGCCAGGATTGACAATATTGCCGATTCTATCGAATTAACGATATTGTCCCGATCCGATAATATTGCGGAGCCGACATTAAAGCTAAATTTATATCAAGCCATACCGAAGCACGATAAGATGGATTTCATCGTGCAAAAGTCCGTCGAACTTGGAATAAATCAAATTACACCGGTCTTAACACAGCGATGCATTTCCCGCCCGAATAAGCAGAGCATGAGTAGGAAAATTGAAAGATATAAAAAAATTGCTCTATCAGCGGCGAAACAATCCGGACGTGGGATTGTGCCGCAGATAATGCCCATGATTAGCTACAATGACGCAGTTAAGGAAGTTGCCGCCAATTCAGGAATCCTGTTCTATGAGGGCGGCGGAGAGCCACTTGATACGCTAGTATCTAAAGATGCGCATAATGCCTCAATTTTAATTGGCAGTGAGGGCGGATTCAGCCTAGAAGAAGTCAATATGGCAAAAGAATCGGGCATTCAGATAGCTACACTCGGCAACAGGATACTCCGTACTGAAACGGCACCAATAAGTGCTATTTCGATTATTATGCATTTGAGCGGTAATATGTAGTAGGTAAAACGGTAAATAAATGAAATTTTATAAAATTAACAGATAAAGCTATTGATAAAAGCATGAGTTTGTATTATAATAAATATATATATCAATTAGAGAAGGGGCGATATTATGAAAAAAGGACTGCTGTTTACCCTATTTGCATTACTTGCAGCTGCTGGTGCTGCGGCATTAGCAATATTTGCGATTAAAAAGCGCAATGGTGAAGAAATAGATGACGATTATGAGTTGAACGACAGTGTATTCTTTGAAGATGATGAGGACTATGCTGATTATGAAGATGAGTATGAGGATTATGAAGATGAATTGCTCGCCGTTGATGGAGCAACATCTGACGATGTTCCAATCGGCGATGTTGTAAATACGGATGAAGAAAGCGACGAAGATGAAGAACCTGAAATTAAACTCGATGTTGATATGAATATGGATGTCGACGAATCAGAATTTTAATCACATAATCTATAATACCTAAGCTGAAAAATAAAAGCAACACTGACTTGAATGACGGTGTTGCTTTGTTTTATATTCGGCAATGAACTGTTCTTATCAATTGATAGAATGAATTAATCTACTATGATACAATGCTATAATAATACAGGAATTTTGATTAAGGGGGACTTATGAAAAGAAAAGATGGAAAATATGGGGTAGTTACCGCCATAACTATGATAGTCGGTGTTTGCATCGGCTCGGGGATTTTTTTCAAAAGTGATAATATATTAATTGCAACGGGTGGGATCGTGCCGCTCGGCGTGCTTGTATTCGCACTAGGTGCAATTAGTATAATTTTCGGCGGATTATGTCTTAGCCAGTTATCTTCACGTACCGACAGGGCGGGCGGAGTGATTACCTATTTTGAGGAATTCGGCAGTAAGAGACTCGCTTGCGGATTCGGATGGTTCCAAACATTTATTTACTATCCGACTTTAACGGCGGTGGTATCGTGGGTAATCGGGATTTATTTATCAATTTTATTCGCATGGGAATCATCTCTGGAATTGCAAATTCTAATAGGATTCGTTTTCGCTACGATTTGTTTTATATACAATACTCTATCTAGGCGATTCGGCGGCGCATTCCAGAACGTTACCACGGTAATAAAGCTCATACCGCTCATCTCTATTGCCGTACTAGGATTAATCTTCGGCAATCCGCTTGAGGGATTAAGGCAAGTTTCTTCTAGCCAAGTTTTAGGAGCGACATGGATAACGGCAGTAGGACCAATTGCATTTTCATATGATGGCTGGGTAGTTTCAACATCAATTGCCCACGAAATAGATAAATCTAAAAAGAATCTGTCGCTAGCATTAATTCTAGCGCCGATTTTCGTATTAATCGTATATGTGATGTATTTTGTCGGTGTAACATCGTATATCGGTGCGGATGAAGTTATGGCGCTCGGCGATGAACACGTTAGCTATGTTGCATCTAAATTGCTGGGCGAATTCGGCGCAAAGGCAATATTAGTATTTGTAATTATATCGGTAATGGGCACTGTCAATGGGCTTGTGCTGGGCTTTATACGCTTACCATATTCGCTATCGCTGCGTGGAAGTGTACTGCCATTTTCAAAAAGACTTAGCACAATTAACGAAAGATTCGGAGTATCAGTACATTCGGCAATCTATGCCTACATCATTATGGTTGTTTGGACAATTGTGCACTATCTAACAACAAGGTTTAACTTACTGCCGAATTCTGATATATCGGAAATTTCTATAGCAATGAGTTACCTATTATATATCATACTATATTATAAGGTATTTAAGATGTATAGATCTGGCGAGATAAAAGGATTCACCATGGGAGTCATCGTGCCGATTTTCGCAACAATAGGATCGCTATTCATTCTATCGGGAGGACTGCAAAGTGCATTTTTTGTTTATTATAGTGCATTTTGCATATTTGTAGTGTTAATTTCTTTTGCCTACTACAATTTTAAAACACGTGTTGGAAAAGGACAGCATATTTCTTTGTGATAATTATACGGAAAAGCTAATAAAGTTGTCGGATTTTATTGTAAAATTGCTGAAATGGAGTATTTATGTTGACAAGAATACGATTTCATGGTATTATCACTTTAGCAGATTAAATTGACACGATGTAATGGAGGAAATACTCATGAAAAAGATTTTATCATTAGCTTTAGCACTTGTTCTAGCAGGAACTATTGCTGGTTGTACAAATAGCAAACCATCGGGCGGAGATAGCGCACTATCCGGATGGGAATTCGTCGAAGATAAGGGCGAATTAATCGTCGGTCTTGACGATACATTTGCACCAATGGGATTCCGTGATGAATCGGATAACTTAGTAGGATTCGATATTGACCTAGCTACAAAGGTGGGGGAAAAGCTCGGCGTCGACATCAAATTCCAACCAATCGACTGGAATTCAAAGGAGCTAGAACTATCCTCAAAGAGAATTGACTGTATTTGGAATGGTATGAGTGCTACCGAATCAAGACAGAAGGAAATGTCACTAACCAAGAAATATCTAAACAACCGCATTGTTATAATGACAATCGACGGTGGCAAGGCAGTCACATCTAAAGATGATCTTAAAGATATGAAAATAGGCACCCAAGAGGGGAGCTCCGCATTAGAAACTATGATTAAAGACGACGACTACGATAGCTTTAAAGACAATATATCCGAATTCCCTACATATGATGAGGTTATTCTAGATATGCAAGCAGGCAGACTTGATTGCATGGTAGTTGATGAAGTTCTAGGAGAATATAAGAACTCAAAATTGACAGAGAAATTCATTGTATCCGAAATTAACTTTGGTGACGACTTCTATGCCATTGGATGCAGAAAAGGCGAAACCGATCTTGCTGATAAAATTAACGAGGCAATTGCTACCCTAATTGAAGAAGGAACAGCGGAGGAAATCAGCAACAAGTGGTTCGGCAAAAATATTGTTATCCTAGAGGGATATGACCAATAAGAAAGACAATTTGTAAAACAGAAAATTAGCGGGCGGAATAAATCCGCTCCGCTAATTTTACTAAAGATATTAATGTAAAAGCCTAAAGGAGAAAAATAATTGGAGCAGGTATATCAATTTTTTATAAACTTATTTAACGCCTTAGCTGCTGAATTGCAATATGCTAAAGTGCTAATGCCCTCATTAATGCAGGGGCTAATTGTTACACTAAAAATTTTCATATTAACATTAGTAATGTCGCTCCCCCTGGGCCTACCCTTTGCGCTTGGCAGCAATAGCAGGAGGGTTATTATAAGAATACCATGCAGAGTATATATATGGCTTTTTCGTGGGACTCCGCTCATGCTCCAGCTCTTTTTCTTTTACTTCTTTTTACCGATTGTTACGGGCATCAAGTTAGACGGATTTACGACCGCAGTATTTACATTCGTACTTAATTATGCAGCATATTTTGCTGAAATATATAGGGGCGGAATTGAGAGTATCGACAGGGGACAATATGAGGCAGCGCAATCGCTAGGTCTTTCAAGGACTCAGACTTTATTCGGTATTATCATACCTCAGATGATTAAAAGGGTATTGCCGCCGATCTCAAATGAAACAATCACACTGGTAAAAGATACGGCGCTAGTTTCTGTAATTGCAGTTGGCGAGTTAATACGAGTTGCACGTGGTGCGGTTAATCGTGATGTTAAAGTTACCGCATTCGTAATTGCAGCAATTATATATCTTATTTTAACATTCGTACTCACATTATTATCAAACCATCTAGAAAAAAGATTTTCAAGACATGAAGCGCAGTAGACGATATTACATTGGGGAAGGGGATTCGCATTGGGCGCTGAAAACACAGTAAATAATAACGAATATGTATTACAAATGCATAATATAGTAAAGGAATTCGGCGAATTAAAGGCACTTGACGATGTATCACTATCGGTGAAACAGGGTGAAACTGTTGCCATAATTGGGCCTAGCGGTTCTGGCAAGAGTACACTCCTAAGATGCGTTAATCGCCTTGTGACGATATCGTCGGGGCAAATACTCCTATCGGGGGAGGAATTAGCACGCACGGATTCGCAAGGTAGAGTAATCTATCCGCCCGAATCTAAAATGCGAAAATTATGCGCAAATACGGGCATGGTTTTTCAACATTTCAATCTATTCCCGCATATGAATTGCCTCCAGAATATTAGCTATGCTCCTATTAAAGTTAAGGGAGTCGAACCGGCAAAAGCACGTGAAAGAGCAAGGGAATTGCTAAAACTTGTTGGATTGTCCGATAAGGAGAAGGTATATCCCGGTCAAATTTCTGGCGGGCAAAAGCAGCGAATCGCAATAGCGAGGGGTCTTGCAATGGAGCCGCAGATAATGCTATTCGATGAACCGACAAGCGCGCTTGATCCTGAAATCACTGGTGAAGTTCTAGCTGTAATCCGCAGACTAGCAGAACAAAAAACAACGATGCTCATCGTAACTCATGAAATGGGCTTTGCACGTGAAGTTGCCGACAGGGTGGTATTCATGGATAATGGAATGATAATCGAGGAAGGACCTCCCGAACAGATATTTAACAATCCTAAATGTGAGCGATTGCAGAGTTTCCTAAGTGCGGTACTATCATAGATATTAATAAATCTCCCAAAGAACGATACGGTTCTTTGGGGTTTTTTGCATATTAGAGTTGATAAAGGATAAAATAATAAATAGTGCTTGACAAAGAGAGTGAATTGGTATAGAATTATGGTATACCCCACTGGGGGTGTGGAGGAGGGTTTTTAATGAAGCAGAAATTTGACGTAATTGGGATGAGTTGTTCATCGTGTTCGGCGCATGTTGAGAAGAATGTAAGTAAGCTCGACGGGGTTGCATCTGTCAATGTGAACTTGCTATCTAACAATATGGTGGTCGAATATGATGATGCTATATTAAGTGCGAACGACATTATTAAAGTTGTCGTTGATGCAGGGTATGACGCACGACTGAGCGAGGAAGATAAAAGCCAAACCGTTAAGGATGGCAGTAAGGAAAATACGATAGATAAGGAAATTAGTGATATGAAGATGCGGCTAATCGTGTCTTTCATCTTCCTTATTCCGTTAATGTATATATCTATGGGGCATATGTTGAATCTGCCTATTCCTAGATTTTTAGTTGGTACGCATAATGCAGTGTCGTTTGCATTAATGCAGTTCCTGTTGACGATACCAGTTATATTAGTCAATAGGAATTACTATATTGGTGGCTTTAAATCGCTATTCCGTGGTGCGCCTAATATGGATTCGCTAATAGCGATCGGTTCGGGAGCGGCATTGGCATATGGTGTATTCGCCATATTTAGAATAGGGTATGGACTTGGCATTGGCGATGTTGGAATTGTCAATTCTTATTCCTCGGATTTATATTTTGAATCCGCCGCCATGATTTTAGCATTGATTACTTTAGGGAAGTTCCTTGAAACAAGGTCTAAAGGAAAAACGTCTGAAGCTATAACGAAGTTGATGGATCTATCACCGAAAACAGCATTTGTTGAACGTGACGGGCAAGAAATTGAGATACCGGTAGAAGATGTTGTTATTGGCGATATTATTATCGTTAGGCCGGGGCAGAACATACCTGTTGACGGGGTTATTATCGAGGGGAAATCGTCAGTAGATCAATCCGCCCTCACGGGGGAAAGCATACCTGTCGAGAAAAATATTGGTGATAAAGTTATTACTGCGACTATAAATAAGACGGGATTCTTCAAATTCCGTGCAGAAAAAGTCGGCGACGATACTACTTTATCACAAATTATAAAGCTAGTTGAGGAGGCGAGTTCGTCAAAGGCGCCAATATCGAAACTTGCCGATAGAATTAGCGGAGTGTTCGTTCCGATCGTAATTTCTATTGCAATTATTGCAACGATAGTATGGATGTTAGTCGGGCAACCTTTTGAATTTGCACTATCAATTGGAATAGCAGTGCTTGTAATATCATGCCCATGTGCATTAGGACTAGCAACACCAGTTGCGATTATGGTCGGCACGGGTCAAGGTGCAGTCAATGGCATATTGATTAAATCAGCAGAATCTTTAGAAATTACTCATTTGATAGATACAGTTGTGCTTGATAAGACGGGCACCATTACACAGGGCGAACCAGTTGTAACCGACATAATTCCAATTGACGGTATTACAAAAGATGAGTTATTAAGGATAGCCGGCTCAATTGAAAAGCCGTCCGAACATCCGCTTGCCGATTCAGTAGTGAAGAAAGTTGCCGAGATAGGACTGGAATTAGATGAAGTTCAGGGATTCGAGGCTATTTCGGGTAAAGGCGTAGTAGGGAGTATTGACGGCAAGAAATACATTTCCGGAAATCTTGCAATGATGAAAGAGAACGGCATCGATATAACTACACTTAAAAGTGATGCAGATGTTCTTGCCGACAATGGCAAAACACCGCTATATTTTGCAAGTGATGAAAAATTGCTTGGAATTATCGCAGTTGCCGATGTTGTGAAACCGACAAGTGCAGATGCAATTAAAGAGCTAAAAAACATGGGTGTAGATGTAGTAATGCTAACTGGGGATAATGCGAAAACTGCCGAAGCAATAAGGAAGCAGCTAGATATTGATAGGGTAGTGGCGGAAGTCCTCCCACAAGATAAAGAAAGCGAAATCCGCAGTATTCAAGCAGAGGGTAAAAGGGTCGCCATGGTCGGTGATGGCATCAATGATGCTCCAGCTTTAGCACGGGCAGATGTGGGAATCGCAATTGGTGCTGGTACTGATATAGCTATCGAATCAGCTGATATTGTACTGATGAAAAGCGACTTGCAGGACGTTGTTACAGCAATTGAACTTAGCAATGCGACGATAAGAAATATAAAGCAGAATTTATTCTGGGCATTTTTCTACAATTCATTAGGAATTCCACTAGCGGCAGGTGTATTCTATTCGGTTCTTGGATGGAAGTTAAATCCGATGTTTGCGGCAGCAGCAATGAGTTTGAGTTCGATATTTGTAGTGACGAATGCGCTAAGATTAAAACTATTCAAACCTAGAAAGGCACGAGAAACAAAATAGGAGGTAGAAATGCAAGCTGATAAAACAAAAATCAACCGTATGCTTAAAACAGCAAGGGGACAATTAGACGGGTTAATTAAAATGGTTGAGGACGACAGGTATTGTATTGATATATCCAATCAGATTTTAGCGACAACTGCAATTTTACGCAGTGTGAACCGTCAGATAATTCATGCGCATTTAGGTTCTTGCGTGACACAGGCTTTTGAACATGGTGATGTAGATGAAAAGATTGAAGAAATAATGGCATTAATGGATAAGTTAATGAAATAGATAAAAGTGGAGTTTTTAAAAAACTCCACTTTTCTATGCTTTAATATATAATTATATTCTATGGCAATGCAATTTCATAATCTTTATTGCTAGATGCCCTAACCATCGCCTCAATGATTTCGCTGTGATATTGCTCATTATTGGCACGGTTGAATAGCCCGAATGCCTCGCCATTTGTTCCGTTATAGCCGTTGTCCCAATATACCATCATAATACCATTATCATATGCTGCCTTAGTGACATATTCCATATAATATCTTCTGAACTGCTCGTGTCCTTCCTCAGCACGTACGATAGCGCCGTATTCGCCGATTATGACGGGGATGCCTTTATCAATGTAGGTTTCTTTAAGCCTCGCGAAAATGCTATCTACCCAATCCTCCTGCCCCCATGAATCGACCCTTTGACCGGACTTGCCCCATTCGAGAGTGTAGTTTTCCCCCTGTGCCGTAAATGTCCACGGATCATAGAAGTGTACGGAAACGCTAATCCTATCTTCAATTACATCATCGGGCATAACAAATCCAGCAATAGTTTGCTCAATATTTGTATTATAGCCGGGCACTAGTAGATGCCTTTTTGCATTATTTCCGCCAGACTCCCTCACAATATCTACGAATTTCTGATTAAATTTTGCAATAATATCGTTATTTTCTTGCGTTGGATTCTTATAATTATCGTGAATTTCGTTCATTGATTCGAACATTAGATAATCGGAATAATCCTTAAATCTTTCGGAAATTTGCTCCCAGATTTTCGTGAATCTTGCAATTCCCTCATCAAAGTCGGCCTCTTTAGGAGTTAGCCACATACCGCTAATTCCATTGCCGCCATCATGATGAATGTTGATTATCGCATACATATCATTATCAAGAACATAACCGACAACTTCTTCAACTCTGTCCATCCACTCATTATCAATTTCATAATCGGGTGAATCGCCCGTATGATCGATCCATGTTATCGGAATCCTAACAGTCTTAAATCCAGCATCTTTGACTGCTTTAATTAATTCTTCAGTCGCTTTTGGATTACCCCAAGATGTTTCATCGGGCAGTGAATCAAGCGTGTTGCCAAGATTCCAGCCGAGCCCCATATCAGCAACAAGTTCCGCCGATGTAATATCCCTCATCGTTGACTTTTTGCTATTACATGCCGTAAAGAGATTTAGCGACATTGTTAATATTAGCAATGTAATCGCTATTTTTTTAAGTCTTTTCATTTTGTCCTCCTAATTGTAATGCTATAAATTGGCCTATCTTTATTTTGAGCCTGCAAATTCAATGATACCTTTTCACGTTAACATTGTCAATATAAATTTTATATAACAAAATTAATCGCCCTATATAGATTCTGTATATTTACCGTATCGTGCATTCCACCATATTCGCCGTCTATCGTCCATGGTAGGGATTCTTCAGTATCGATGCTGATAGTATTTGCATGAAGTAGCGATACATATTCACCGTCATATTTTTGCGTCGTGAGTCCGTATATAATATTTCTTAGCTGGTTAGGATTTTTGGGATTTCTTATTAACATAATCTCAAATTTGCCGTCATTTAATTTTAGTTCGTCCGCCGATATTTTAAAAATACCTGCTACCGACTTTGAATTCGTTATTGCGCCAAAGACGAATTCATCTTCAATAAAATTGTCATCATACTGTATCTTCAGCTTATACGGTCGTATATTACCGATGACTTTAATTCCCTCTAAAATATATGCTAGATGCCCAAGGAGGTTTTTCGACTGTTGCGATGTCGAATAAGATACTTCTGTAAAAGCGCCGAACGAAGCAATATAAGAGAAATATAGACTTTCATTAAAAATTCCAATATCGTGCGGTAGCAATTCGCCCTTAGTAATATCCGTCGTCGCTTTGTTAATATCCCTAGATATTCCTAGACTTGTTGCAGTGTCGTTCGTTGTTCCGGCCGGTATGTACCCGATCGGTATAGGTGAGGGGAGAGCCATCACACCGGTGATAACCTCATTGAGTGTACCGTCACCACCGCAGCAAACGATCATATCGAATCCATTGGAACGATTGATTACAATATGCGTTGCCTCTTTCTCTTCTGATGTTATATAAACAGTAGTTTCATATCCGCTTCGGTTAAAGATATCAACAATATCGGCGAGCACATTCTTTGATTTCTTCTTCCCCGCATTAGGATTTAAAATTAACAATATCTTTTTTGGTTTAGATAAAAATTTCTCCATAATATAACCCCCAATAATTGCAATTAAAGCATATATAATCTTTGGCATATTATCTAGCATTATACCATGATAAGAAGTTATTTTCAATAATTTAGAGGCGATACACACCTATATTTTACCAAGAAAATCCCCGCTAGGAATATACGGAGTCTTGAAATCATACCCACGCTTATTAAGCTGCGCCATTTTAATGAGCAGCAAATTAATATCGGTATTCATAATACTCGCAATTTGCACAACGTCATATCCATCAAGCACATATTGATATACCTCTTCATCGGGTAGAAGTAGCTCACTTGCAAAAACATTTGCTTCATATTCGGGGCGATTTTTCATATCATAGAGCATGAATTCCTGCAACGCTTTTGATTTAGCTAGCTGCCGATGTAGAATATCATGCCCGAGTTCGTGCGCACATAGAATGCGCTGTGTATGGTGGCATAAATTATTATTTATAAAAATACATCTATTACGCAGTATCACCATATACATTCCTTTAAGACGCTTGAAGTCATTGCGCAAATATATTTTTATGCCCGATTGCTCAGCTATCTCAAATGGATCACGAGTATCGTATGTATTAATTAGACCAAGCACCCTATCATTAATATAATCACTTGACAAGTAATCCACCCCCATCGTATAAAATGCGCCTATACATCTTTTTTAAGTGTTGTTTGAGCATATTTCTGATTTGTCTTTTTAGCATCCCAATATGCATCCATTATCGCCTGCATCACGGCATCTTTATCTTCTTCATCGAGGGCGCCGCCAGCGAATAATCCGCTAACTTCACTCACTAATGACCTAGCTTGATTCATCGCATGTGAGCCGCCGTGATTGCCAGCTTCCATGATGAAATTGTCTTCATCGGATAATAGGTAATCGGTAGTAACGCCGAACAGTGATGCAATTTTTGCATAGATTGTGGTCTTTTTCGGATAGCATTTCCCCGTTTCATAATTGATTAATGTTCGCTTAGTTACACCTAATTCACCTGCCAAATTCGCCTGAGTTAACCCCGCATTAAGCCTCAATTGCTTTAATTTCTGCCCAAATAACATGGTAATACCCCCAATAATAAGATTGTTTTCATGTTGACAGTGAAACAACTTTCATATATAATTGATATGGGACGATTCACTGTGAAACATATTTCACTTAAATTATAAGATAATTTTTATATTCAGTCAAGGGGAAATAAGGCAATGGAAAGAATAATTTTACACTGTGATATGAATAATTACTATGCAACGGTGGAGTGTATGCTCAATCCCGCATTAAAGGGGAGGGCAGTTGCGGTATGCGGCTCTCAAGATGATAGACATGGTATAGTGCTTGCTAAGTCCGAGGAGGCGAAGAAATACGGAGTTAATACGGGCGATGTAATATGGGAGGCAAGGCGAAAGTGCAGCGAATTGATTACCGTGCCGCCCCATTTCAATGAATATGCGAAATATTCGAAATTAGCACGGGAAATTTACTATGGATATACCGACCAAATTGAGCCATTCGGCATTGACGAATGTTGGCTAGATGTTACCGGTAGCACAATGTTATTTGGTGATGGCTATGAAATTGCACATAAGATTAAAGAGGAGATTAAAAGCGAATTAGGGCTGACGATTTCAGTCGGTGTGAGCTATAATAAAATCTTTGCAAAGCTTGGTTCAGACTTGAAAAAGCCCGATGCTATCACTTGCATCGATAGCGATAATTTCAAAGATATTGTATGGGCATTACCGTCTAATAGCTTGCTAGGGATAGGGCCAGCAACGAAGAAGAAGCTAGCAAATTATAAAATTCACACAATTGGCGACGTTGCGAATTGCTCACCATCATTCCTGAAAAGAATCCTAGGTAAGAATGGTGATATGCTATGGGTATATGCGAATGGGCTAGATACATCACGTGTAATGAAAAGTGGGTATCATATGCCGATTAAAAGCATCGGCAGGGGTATAACTTGCTGTGAGGATTTAGAAGATGATAATGAGGTATGGCGAGTTCTCTTAAAATTAGCGCAGGAAGTATCAAGCGAGTTGCGTGAAAACAAGCTAAAGGCAACCGGAGTGCAAATTTCAATAAGGGATAACGAATTAAAGACGGCGCAATTCCAAGCAGGAACGGATTGCCCAACGCAGAATGCAATGGATCTAGCATTGAAAGCAAAGGAGATATTCCAGCAGAATTATGCATGGAGGAAAAAAGTCCGAGCAGTGACGATCCGAGCGATAAATTTACAAGATGAGAGGATACCGATGCAACTTGACTTATTCTTCAACCATGAAAAGCATAGAAAGAATGATTTAATAGAAAGAGCAATGATAGAGATAAGGAATAAATATGGTGATGATTCGATTACTATGGCAACATTAATGGGGGATTTAAAAATGAAGAAGATTCGTCAGGATATATCCGTGCTACCTAATACAATGTTTAAATAAGCGATAAAAATACCGCCCGTGAATGGGCGGTATTTTTATTTAAAACGCTTAATCTGGCGAATATCACTACCGACGAATCGAAGAAAATCGTATACCATTAGTCTTGATACAACACGGTCGGAATATCGTGATTCAAGCTCGGATAAATTAAGATTCGTGCTAATAATGGTAGGGAGCCCCTTATTAAGTCTTGAATTAATCACATTATATATAACGGAGTTATAAAATGAACTCTCAAATTCTGTGCCTAAATCGTCCATAATGAGTAAATCACAACCAAGCAATGAACCGAGCGCATCTTTATCGTCACTACTTTTGCCGAAGTGCTCCCTCTCAACATTGCGAAGTAAATCTTGCGACGATCCATATATGACATTGAATCCTTTCGAGATTACTTCTTTTGCAATGGATAGCGAAAGATGTGTTTTACCCACTCCCGTTTGACCGGACATACATATGCTTTTTGATTCGGTGGAGAATTCATCGGCATATTTCTCACAATAACGCAGGATTTCCTCCATTTTCTTTCGTGGCACTATGCCCAAATCCTCATTAAAGCTATCGGAGTAATAACCAAGCTTAAAAGTTTCAAATGAGGATAGCCTGATATGCGATGCTCCCGATAAATCCTTTGAGCTAAAATTCTTCAGCAATGCGTTAAAGCAGCTGCAACGCTTCCCCTTATGATAGCCGCTATCTTCGCACAAATCACAATAGAATTGATATTTTATGTAGTCGGGGGAATAGCCATTCTGGACGAGAAGATTATCAATGCTTTTCTGCATGGCGAGGTTTTCATCGGCCATTTGCTTTATAAGCTCATTGGTATTGTCATTCCTAGCTAGAATAATTTTAGATAGTTTAATGCTGGTATTCGCCAATTCACTTCGGAGGTTCGCAATTTCGGGAATTTTCTTCTCTATATCGGCAATACGATTTTCATATTCATACTTTGAGCGGGCACGCCTGCGGGAAAGTTCCGTTAGTGCATGTTCGTATGCTTTTGAGCCAAATTTCATTAGCAAATTTCCTCCCTTAAATAACTTCATACCATATAAAAACTATACATTATTACATGGCGAATGTCAATTAATTTATCACCAGGTATAATGAAATAGGATTGCACTATAACGATGAACCGCCAGTGCAATCCTATTCTCAAGATAGTATATCTATTACCATACCTTATTAATCGCATTAATATATGCAAGTACGGATGCTTCTACGACGTCGGTACTAAGACCTCTGCCCCGGATGATTTCATCATCTTTGCTAATTTTTACGATAGCTTCGCCAAGGGCGTCCTCACCGCCGGAAACGGCATGAACATGATATTCATCTAATGTGAAGTCAATACCGACAATATTATTAATCACGGTATAACATGCTTCGACTGGACCATCACCCGTTCCACTTCCGCTTACGACATCATCGCCAATCTTGACTTCTACTGTTGCGGAAGGAATTTTGCCCGTTTCAGCATTGACTTGATACCTTACAAATTCGACCTTGTCATTGATCTGGAATTTTGTCGTTGAAACAATTGCTTCAATATCTCTATCGGAAACGACCTTTTTCTTATCGGCTAATCTCTTGAACCTATCGAATGCCTCTAACAAATCATCATTTGTTAATGTATAACCTAAGTCTTTCAATCTATCTTCGAATGCGTGCTTTCCAGAATGTTTGCCAAGCACCATCTTATTTTGCGGGACACCGATTGTTTCGGGTGACATTATTTCATATGTTTCGGGATTCTCCAACACACCGTGCTGGTGTATTCCCGCCTCATGTGCGAATGCATTATCGCCGACAATGGCCTTATTCGGCGGCACGGCAACACCGGTAATTGTAGATACTAATCGGCTAGCACGGTAAATTTGCGTGCTATCAACATTCGTGTACGCATTGTAGTAATCAGCACGTGTCTTTATTCCCATCACGATTTCCTCTAGGGAGGTATTGCCCGCCCTCTCACCAATTGCGTTAATTGTGCATTCAACTTGTGCTGCGCCCGCACGAACAGCCGCAAGTGAATTCGCAGTAGATAATCCTAAATCGTCATGGCAATGCACCGATATAACAACATCTGGATTGACTAGGCGCTCTTTTATATAGGATACAAGATCGAACATTTCAATCGGTGTCGCATATCCGACAGTATCGGGGATATTGATAGTAGTAGCGCCGCTTTCGATCGCTGTATTGAATACTGTTACTAAGAAGTCTTTATCGCTCCTTGAAGCATCCTCAGCAGAAAATTCAATATCATCGCATAAACTTTTTGCATAGCTAACCATATCGGCAACCCTATTGACGACTTCTTCCGGGGTCATCTTCAACTTATATTTCATATGAATCTCACTTGTCGCTAGGAATGTGTGGATTCTAGGGCGATTAGCACCCTTAACAGCCTCCCACGCTCTATCGATATCGCCCTTTACGCATCTTGCCAAACTTGCTACCGTGCAATTTTTAATCGTTTCTGCGATAGTTTTTACTGAATTGAAATCATCGGGCGATGCAATGGCGAATCCTGCCTCGATTACATCAACGCCAAGTTTTTCAAGCTGCCTAGCAATTTCGATTTTCTCGGATAGGTTCATACTGCACCCGGGCGATTGCTCGCCATCTCTCAAAGTCGTGTCGAAAATTTTAATTTGTCGCATAAATATTCTCCTTTTTAATAAAATTATATTAGGCAGCATGCATAATAAGAATTAAAAAAACACCTATCATCTCCTAAGAGACGAAGGTGTTAACTCCGTGGTACCACTCTAATTAGCGCATAATGCGCCCACTTAAACCACATCAATCAATGTGTTCTCCTTGTAACGGTGGAGCGGACCGGACAAAACTACTTGTAAAAGAAACTTTCATTTGTCTGCTCAAGGGTGAGTTATGACTGCATCGAATTGCTATCTTTCACCATGCGATAGCTCTCTGAAAATACGATATAGCTTTATTCCCTATCAACGCATTTTGACCTAATATAAGTATATAATATAATATATGTTCTAGTTTGTCAAGAGGTTAAACGAATATTGCATAAATATTTTTTTTGGTGTATAATTAGATTTATATATAAAGTATCAGTTATAGTAGTTATTGCAGATGAATGGAGATAAGAATGGATACAAGAAATAAAAAAGGCGATGTAAAAAGAAACGATACCATAAGATTAATTCTTCTATTAACGATTATACTTATAATGATAGCAGTCACAATTGCCTTACTCCCCCAGATAAAGGCTCTTCTCACGCAGGAGGGGAGAGAGGTGCTAAAAGAAAAAATCGATTCCTTCGGCTTTTGGGGGATACTTGTTTTCATCGGTATTCAGATACTCCAGATAGTAATTGCCTTTATACCGGGAGAACCGATCGAGATTGTCGCTGGTGTCCTTTATGGAATGTGGGGCGGTCTAGCCGCGTGTATAATCGGTATATTAATCGGCACTATATCAGTCTATTATCTAGTTAAATTACTAGGGAAGCCATTCGTAAATGCTTTTTTCGGCGAGGAGAAATTAAGTAAGTTCCGCATACTAGGCGATGAAAGGAAGTTAGAACTCCTTACATTTATCTTGTTCCTAATACCGGGAACGCCGAAAGACGTTTTAATATATGTTGTATCGTTAACTAAAATAAAGGCAACACGCTTCTTCACAATTGCCACATTATCAAGGTTACCATCGGTAGCATCTTCGGTACTTGTCGGCGCAACTCTAGGTAAGGGGAATTTTATTTTAAGCATTGTGATTTTCCTATTAACAGGAGCAATTGGAGTGGTAGGAATTATGTTCAATGATAAATTAATGAATAGATTCCGCTCAGGTGAAAAAGATTAAAAGCGACGGGAATAATCCCATCGCTTTTATTTTTAAATAGAATTGTATATCTATCGGAATCGCCTTAAAACACGTGGGCGCAACCAATGCAAATACGTCATGACAAGCCGTGAAATAGTGATGTCATATAGCACGAATACTATATTGCCAGCACCGAGCATTATCCATGCGCCGTATTTGCCGAATGCGCCGAATTCGTCCATGATTTCATTAGGCCCGAATACATGTATGATTAGCATATATGCGATAATTACACTGATGTTAAATAAGACAAACTTTAAAATCCATTCGACTATGCGGTATCTAGTTTGTTCAAGATATGCTTTTATTATAGGATAGTATCCAAGAAAGAAGATAAACATTAGTTTAGCCTCAATATCGGGCGTGACTAAAAGCGATAGAATCGACACAGCAATATAGCATAATAATGCCCATTTAGCACTAACCTCAATAACTATTAATACTAAAGTCAGTCCAGCAATGGCGGGGAAAACATAAACTCCTAGTGGGATAATGCCCGTTAACATCATTATGAATACAGATATAGCGCTTATCACACCACCTAGAGCGACTTTATAGCTAATATTTTTCAGAATTATCACTCCCAATTGCTAGAATGATGTGCAGGTTAGCAACAAGCAATCAGATCGCCGCCCATACATTCGCAGCAACAATCCGCACAAATTAGTGCTGAACACATATCGCACCCACTACAACCAGCTTTGTTATTGCCCCCGTTATGTCCCCTATAAGGATTGCCACGCATATTACCTTGTCGTTGCCAAAGGATCTGCTTATATGCGGCGCTATATTCAGGATTGCTCGGATCCATCTTATTAGCTTGCGTAAAATGCATGAATGCATCGTTCAGCCAGCCTCTTTTATAGCAAATACTCCCCTTAAGAAAATGCCATTCGGCATTGCGTCTATTTTGGGGGATACCGCTGAGCAATTCGTCTGATTCTTCAAGCCGATTTTCCTGAATAAACCTACGTATATCGGAAAATTCTGAATTAGCATAGCTATATCCAGATTGCTCATATTGGGCCCGCCCACCACTTCGGCGCATATTCATAATTTTATCGTATGCATCATTTATCTCTTGCATTCGCTCTTTTGCAAGATCGTCCAAAGGGCTAGCGTGATAGTTGTCGGGGTGATATTCCTTAGCCAATTCACGGTATGCAGACTTGATTTCTTCGTCAGTTGCGTTCGGGCTTACTCCCAGTATTTCATATGGATCGTTCATTTACTTCCTCCGTTCCAGTATTTTTATCATGTTTATTAAGAATAGTGTTTAATGAATGTTTTAGGCCAAGATAAACTATATTATCTAGTATAGGTCGGTATTTTTTCACGTCTAGATCCGCATAGCAACTAGCAAGTTCCGATGCGGTCATATTTATACTTCCCTTAGCAACATCGAATATGTGACTCAATGCATCATCGTCAAGAATATCGATTCCCATTCCTGCTAGGAATGGGTTGTACGACTTCGCTTTAAAATCATCTCTAACATCATCCAGCGCATCAATTAGGTATGTCCACCTGCCAAGCAAATAGCCGAATCGGCTAAGCCCCTCATGAAAATTAGCATCATCGGTCACGCCTTGTGCAATTTGCGCCATAATGAGTGCAGTCGGCTCAGCACTCATATCAATGCTGGTGCAATTTTGCTGTTCGATACTTCGCTGCGCATCAACATAATCTTTAATGTTCTTTGATAAATCAGGATAGTCTTTTGCAGCTTTTTTAAATGCACCATAGGAAAAGGGGAGAATCCCCGCCGCTGGAATGCGCTGAATAAGTCCATCGTCTGCTAAATTATCTTTTAGCTTGTAATAAATTGAAATTACTGCGCATGAAGCAGTGTAGGATAGCGCTTCATTGGTAATCGCCATTGGCGATTTTTTTAACGGATGCGCAATGCATCGTGATTCTTCAAGGCTGGCAACATTATCATTCACAGCCATATGTATAAGGGCAAGAAATACGAAATCATAACTCAACGTCATTCGTGACATGAATCCGAACGATTTACCAAGTTCTTTGCATAGGCCGCAGTATATGGCCTTATAGACGTCGTATTCTCGCACTTTCATCTCGGGTTTAAATGGGCGAATGTATCCGAACCTTAACTTTGCCCCCAATTTTATAAAATCCTCTAAGTTAGTAGTTTTAATAACTCAACAATGTTCACTTCTTCAACATTATAATTATACAACAAATTAACACCGCCATCATTGACTTAAATTTAACAAATCGAACCACTTTAAAGTCTATTGTGTAAATTGGTGCTGATATAATACAAAATTACTATTCGATAAGACTCTTTTCCTTTAGGATACGCCCTTCTTTTAGGAGCTTGTGCAATGTGCCGATATCGTCATTTTCAAGGGCGTTTTTATATTCGCCGAGTTTATCTATTATCGTATCAAGCTCAAATAGCAATGCATTTTTATTCAACATAAAAAGACTACTCCACATATCTTCATTTAATCGTGCAACACGAGTCAAATCCCCAAAGCTGCCAGCGCTGAATCCTTTTTGCAATTCAAGTGATGGGCTTTTTACATATGCATTCGATACTATATGAGCAAGTTGCGATGTGAATGCGATAATCTTATCATGTTCTGCGGGAGTTGCTTTCACAATCTTACTAAATTTCAGCTGTTCGGCAAGCATTGACACCACAAATACTGCATGAATTGGAGTATCTTCATGCGGCGTCATAACGAAGCTAGCATTTGCGAATAAATCGGCAGTAGCGTATTCGAATCCGGAGAATTCCCTCCCTGCCATGGGGTGCGCTCCAATGAAAGTAACGCCCCTATCTTGAAGTGCGGGATATATAGCATCTTGGATACTTTCCTTTACTCCGCAAACATCTATTACAATGGATTTCGGGGCGAAATGGTCTGCGTTATCAAGGGCGAAGTCGATAGTTTGCTCAGGATAGAGGCATATTATAGATAAATCTGCATTGACGAGTTCATGCGGTTCAATGATTTTATCGACTGCACCTGAAGATAGTGCATTCAGCCTAGTCAGCTCATCGACTTCCACACCGAGAACTGTATGATTAGTATATTGTTTTAATGCCTTGCAAAAAGAGCCACCAATAAGACCGAGTCCCACTACTGCAATTACCATTTTTAACTTCTCCTTCTATTCTAAATAGCTTATTTTCACATTAAGTAATTAATTAACCAGTTTAAATTATATCGTAAAATAAAATTAATTGCAACTTTTTTCAAAAAAGGTGTTGACAAAATAAATTCTTTAGTATATTATGTTATTAATAATACAAATGCTTTGATAGGGACTAAAGTATCGACGGATGCAAAGAGAGCTGTTGTGTGGTGTGAAACAGCGTGAAGTCAGTATGATTAAATCACCCTTGAGCAGACAGGTGAACCACCCAATTGGGGATATTAGCCGTGTACGGGGCCCTGCCGTTAAAATGGGGCACATTAATTATGATGTGGCAGAGTGGATACAGTTTTCTGTATCAATAAGAGTGGTAACGCGGAAGTATTATACCTTCGCCTCTTTAATAGAGGTGGAGGTTTTTTGTTTTCCATAGGATTTAAAGGAGGTAATGAACATGAAAAAGTTAACAGGTGCAGAAATTTTAGTTGAATGTTTGCTAGAGCAGGGAGTGGACACAGTATTCGGTTATCCGGGCGGTGCCGTACTACATATTTACGATGCGCTGTACGAATATGCCGATAGAATTAATCACTACCTTACCGCTCATGAGCAGGGGGCGGCACACGCAGCCGATGGCTATGCCCGTTCATCGGGTAAAACGGGAGTAGTAATTGCTACATCTGGGCCGGGTGCTACAAATCTTGTCACGGGGATAGCGACTGCTTATATGGATTCAGTGCCGATGGTCGCAATTACGGGGAATGTTGCGCTCAGTCTACTTGGGCTGGATAGCTTTCAGGAAGTTGACATTACCGGCATTACAATGCCGATAACTAAGCATAATTTCATCGTTAAAAGTGTTGATGATCTTGCCGATACAGTCCGTGATGCTTTTCGCATAGCTAATGAGGGGAGAAAAGGACCTGTTCTAATCGATATACCCAAAGACATAACAATGACCGAAACGGTATTTAAGGCGGCAGTAAAAAAAGATGCTGAATCACATATTAACATAGAACAAGATGACGATATCGCCAAAGCACTTGAGATTATTAAAGAGGCTGAACGTCCATTCATATATACGGGCGGCGGTGTTATTGCATCGGGAGCAAGCGAGCAGATTCGTGCTTTTGCGCAGCTTATGGATGCGCCCGTTGCATCATCTTTAATGGGGCAGGGTGGATATGATAATACACTGCCGAACTATATTGGAATGCTTGGAATGCACGGAACAAAGACATCGTCACTTGCAATCGGGGAATGTGACTTGTTCGTTGCAATTGGAACAAGATTTAGTGATAGAGTGATAGGGAATGCATCGACATTCGCTAGGAATGCAAGGATTATTCACATAGATATTGATCCGGCGGAGGTAAATAAGAATATAGAAGTTTATCATAAAGTTGTCGGCGATATAGCGCAGGTGCTGGATAAAATCAATTCTTCATTACCGCAGCAAAGTCACGAAAATTGGCTTGATAAGATTAAGGAATGGAAAAGCGAATTCCCATTAGTGCAGATTGAGGAACATGATGAATTCATTACACCGCAATATGTAATAGAAACACTTGACGAACTTCTTGGTGAGAGGGCGATAATCACAACTGAAGTCGGGCAACATCAAATGTGGGCGGCGCAATTCTATAACTTCCGCTCACCTAGGAGTTTTATCACGTCGGGCGGACTTGGCACAATGGGTTATGGACTTGGTGCATCACTTGGCGCACAAGTCGCACGACCGGATAGGCAGGTTGTCAACATTGCTGGTGATGGTAGTTTTCACATGAATTGCAATGAACTTGTCACCGCATCGAAGTATAACATACCAATTATTGAGCTGATTTTCAATAACAATGTACTGGGTATGGTGAGGCAATGGCAGCGGCTATTCTATTCAAAAAGATTCTCCCATACGACACTTGACAGACCGACGGATTATGTTAAACTTGCCGAGGCTTTTGGAATTAAAGCATATGTAATTGAGAAAAAGTCGCAGGTAAAAACCGTGCTTGAAAAGGCGATTAAATCGAAATCACCCGTGCTAATCGATTGCAGAATTGATAAAGATATAAATGTTTTGCCGATGGTGCCAGCGGGGAAATCGGTCGAAGATATCATATTAGAAATCGAAGATTAAGCGGTAGATTTTCATGAAAGGAATGGTGAGAAATGCAGAGTAAATATGTTCTATCGGTGCTAGTTGAGAATAATTCAGGAGTATTAATTCGTGTTGCGGGGCTATTTAGCAGGCGGGGCTATAATATTCATAGCCTGAATGTTGCAGAAACTGAAAATCATAAGATGTCACGAATGACGATTGTTGTTGAGGGCGACTTGCAAACACTTGATCAGATAGAAAAGCAATTGTTAAAACTTATCGATGTTAAAGAAGTCCTCGTTCTTCCAGAAGATTCTGTTTGTCGGGAGCATATACTTATTAGAGCGGGCAATTCTGTGGAAGAAAGAGCATCAATGATAGAAGTTGCGAATCTTTTCCGTGCTAAAATCGTCGATGTTTCACACGATAGCTTGATGTTTGAATTAACGGGCGAACCGCAGAAGATTACATCATTTGTAAATTTATTAAAGCAATACGGAATAAAGAAACTTGTCAGAACGGGAATATCCGCATTGGAGCGTAGCTAAACAGTAGAACTTATTGACAGCTACCCAAAAAACTACTAAAATAGAGGTGAGAACATGAATTTAAGAAAAGTACAGATATTCGATTCTACCCTGCGTGACGGCGCACAGGGGGAGAATGTTACATTCAGTGTTGAGGATAAATTGAATATTGTAAAGGCGCTGGATAAATTCGGTGTTGATTATATCGAGGCTGGGAATCCCGGCTCTAATCCGAAGGATCTAGAATTTTTCGAGAGGGTTAAGCAAATCGAACTCAAAAACGCAAAGCTCGTAGCATTCGGTTCTACAAGGAGAAGGGATATTGATGTTACGCAGGATAGGAATGTAATGGCATTACTCACTGCTAATACTGATGCGGTCGCTATATTCGGTAAGAGTTGGGATATGCATGTTACCGATATTATCAATACCACATTAGAACAGAATCTGAAGATGATATATGAAACAGTGAAATTCTTTGTAGAGCAGGGGAAAGAAGTTATTTATGATGCTGAGCACTTTTTCGATGGATATAAGGCGAATCCTGACTATGCGATAAAGGCGATACAAGCGGCGGAAAAGGCTGGTGCATCATGTATCTGTTTATGCGATACTAATGGCGGCTGCTTCCCCGATGAGATATATGAGATAACGAATATAGCTGCTAAATCCGTTTCTACCCCATTAGGAATGCATTGCCACGATGATTCTGGCTGCGCAGTTGCGAATTCAGTTGCGGGAGTTAAGGCAGGAGCGAAACAAGTGCAAGGAACATTCATCGGTATAGGCGAAAGATGCGGCAATGCGAATCTTTCGACAATTATAGCGGGATTGCAACTGAAACTAGGATATGATTGTGTACCGCAGGAGAGTATGCCCCGACTGACAAAAGTATCAAGATATATTGCTGAAATTGCAAATATGGCGATAGCTGATGGGATGCCCTATGTTGGCAAAAGTGCATTCGCACATAAGGGAGGAATGCATGTTGACGGTGTACGTAAGAAGTCAAGGTCATTTGAGCATATCGCACCCGAAAGCGTGGGTAATGCGAGGAACATCC
>CALLQQ010000082.1 GCA_938014915.1 uncultured Clostridia bacterium | reverse complement strand
CTCCCTCTATTCTTCGCCTACTAAAAACCAACCAAATCAAACCTCGTAAAGCCTATATTGATGGGACTTTACGGGGTTTTTTATTGCAATTACGAAGCTCTATATTGTGTGTAACTCGAAGATGAGCATCGCATACGACCGAAAACTAAATTCTACTACCATGCGGTAAAATTATACTTGCAACTTAATTATAAAGTTGCTTATTTTATTCGTGATTTTACATACATTTAATATCCTCTGTATCTGCTTCGAACAATTAATAGGTAATATTAAGACAAACACAAGAAGGAGATGGATAATATGAAAAGAACATTTTTTACAGTCTTAATAGCACTTATAGCCCTTGTTTCTTTTGTTGGATGCAAGAGCGGAGCAAATAACGATTTAATCACAGTGATTTCTAGGGAAGATGGTTCAGGTACACGGGGAGCTTTTATTGAGTTATTTGAAATTGAGCAGAAAGATGAAAATGGAAACAAAGTTGATTATACAACTGTGGATGCCGATATCACCAATAGCACATCTGTTATGATAACTTCTGTTGCGGGAAATACTGGAGCTATAGGATACATATCACTAGGTTCGTTGAATGATTCGGTAAAGGCAGTCATGATTGACGGAGCTGAAGCTACAGTTGAGAATATTAAATCTGGCGATTATAAGGCATCACGCCCGTTTAATATTGCCACAAAAGGCGATATGAGTGAGGCTACACGGGAGTTTATCAGCTTTATAATGAGCGCCGATGGTCAGGCAGTTGTTGAAAATGCCGGGTATATCAAAGCATCGGAAGAGTCGTCATTTAAAGGAAGTACAGTATCGGGTAAAGTTGTTGTAGCAGGATCTTCTTCAGTAACGCCAGTTATGGAAAAACTGAAAGAAGCATATATAGCTATTAACCCAAATGCACAAATCGAGATACAGCAGAGTGACTCCACAACGGGAATGAATTCCGCCTTGGATGGTATATGCGATATAGGCATGGCATCACGTGCACTTAAGGATAGCGAGATTGAAGCAGGACTAACCCCAAGTATAATCGCATTGGACGGTATAGCGATTATAGTAAATAACGATAGTTCCGTAAGTAATCTTACAAGCGAGCAAGTCAAGAATATCTACATGGGCGATGTTACTAAGTGGAGTGAAATCAATGATTAAACTTACTAAAAAGCTTAACCAACAATGTTGGTTAAGCAATTCCTGTTCCTGTATCAAGTCGGCAAAAGGAGTGTAGTTGATAAATGAGGAAGTTTAAAGAAACAGGAGCGAAAATCACTTTTATGTTAGCGGCTTGTTTTTCGATATTTGCCGTAGCTCTTATATGTGTATTCCTTTTTGCAAACGGCATCCCCGGCATGAGAAAAATCGGTGTGCTGAAATTCTTGACGGGTACAGAATGGAAACCTGGCAATAATATATATGGGATATTCCCTATGATACTCGGCAGCATCTATGTTACTGCTGGTGCGCTTATAATAGGTGTGCCGACAGGCATTATGACAGCTATTTTTATGTCTAAATTTGCTTCAAAAAGAATAGTGGGCTTTATGAAGCAGGCTGTCGCATTACTTGCGGGAATACCATCGGTAGTATACGGTTTTTTCGGATTGGTAGTAGTCGTTCCTCTTGTACGAAATATGTTTGGTGGCAGCGGAACGAGCATACTTTCTGCGTGTATTATTCTTGGGATAATGATTCTTCCCACAATTATTTCTATTAGCGAACCAGCGCTCAATGCAGTACCTCAAAGTTATTATGAAGGCGCTTTAGCACTAGGAGCAACACATGAAAGAGCCGTATTCAGAGTAATACTTCCTGCCGCAAAATCGGGAGTAATCGCAAGCGTTGTGTTAGGGGTCGGTCGAGCCATAGGGGAGGCCATGGCTGTTATGATGGTGGCGGGGAATCATGCACGTATGCCAAAAGGACTACTCCATGGTGCTAGAACTATGACAAGTAATATTGTAATGGAGATGGGGTATGCCGCCGATCTACATCGTGAAGCATTGATAGCCACTGCTGTCGTATTATTTATATTTATTCTTATCATAAACCTTTTATTTTCCGCATTAAAGGGGCGGTCAGAATTATTATATCACGTAGAAAAGAAGCGACAGCTATAAGGGCTTTTGTATATGCTGGAACAATACTTACATTGCTAATACTCGTCAGTGTGGTTGGTTATATTTTGGTTATGGGTATACCTAATATATCGCCCGATTTATTTAAATGGAGATATACCACCGAAAACGTATCCTTACTGCCTGCACTTGTCAATACGATTTTAATAACCTTTATTTCATTATTGCTTGCGGTTCCTCTTGGAATATTTGCCGCAGTATATCTTGTAGAATATGCCAGAAAGGGGAACATTATTGTTAAGCTGGTACGTATAACAGCGGAAACATTATCGGGAATACCATCTATAATTTATGGTCTTTTTGGAATGTTATTCTTTGTTACGACAATGGGTTTTCGAATGTCTCTGCTCTCCGGTGCTCTCACTCTTAGCATTATGATATTACCAATAATAATGCGTACAACGGAGGAGGCACTCATTGCGGTGCCAGCAGAATATCGTGAGGGAAGTTTCGGTTTGGGAGCCGGGAAACTACGTACAGTGTTCAAAGTTGTTCTGCCCTCAGCCATCCATGGTATATTGGCAGGAATTATTCTTTCTATCGGGCGCATTGTTGGGGAAACGGCCGCCCTAATATATACGGCAGGTACAGTAGCGGAAATACCGGGAAGTTTATTTGATTCGACACGCACACTCTCAGTTCACATGTATACACTATCGAGTGAAGCATTATATATTAAGCAGGCTTATGCGACGGCAGTTGTTTTACTTGTTATTGTCATAGGTATTAACTCTTTATCTGCTTATTTGGCTAAAAAGATAGGAAGGAGAACATATGAAAAAGATTGAAGTAAAAGATTTAAACCTATATTATGGATCGTTTCAGGCTCTGAAGGACGTAACTCTATCTATAGAATCTGGTAATATCACAGCATTCATTGGGCCTTCAGGATGTGGCAAAAGCACATTGCTCAAAACAATGAACCGTATGAACGACCTTATTGAGGGTTGCAAAATAGATGGTACTGTTCTGCTTGACGGGGAAGATATTTACGGCGGCATGGACGTTACCCTACTAAGAAAACGTGTCGGCATGGTATTTCAAAAACCAAACCCTTTTCCTATGAATATATACGACAATGTCGCCTTTGGACCACGCACCCATGGTGTTCGCAGCAAAGCGAAGCTCGATGATATTGTCGAACGCTCCTTGCGTGATGCCGCTATCTGGGATGAACTTAAAGACAGATTGCATAAAGATGCTCTCGGTATATCGGGAGGTCAGCAACAACGTCTTTGCATTGCTAGAGCGTTGGCAGTTGAGCCCGAGGTATTACTAATGGATGAGCCAACAAGCGCCCTAGATCCGATATCGACATCAAAAATTGAGGAGCTTGTTATTTCGTTAAAGAAAAAGTATACTATTGTTATAGTAACTCATAATATGCAGCAGGCCGTTAGGATTTCTGACAGCACAGCATTTTTTCTTTTAGGGGAAGTGATAGAATTTGATAATACAGAAAAACTCTTTTCTATGCCGAAAGACAAACGCACCGAGGATTATATTACAGGGAGGTTTGGTTGATGAGAAGTCGCTTCGATGAACAGCTAGATCAATTGAATAAGGAACTGCTTGAAATGGGTGCTCTTATAGAACATGCTATTGAAAGTGCGTCTCAAGCATTGATTAATCAGGATATTGACGCCGCAAATAAAGCGATAGAATTTGATGAAGTAGTATGACAAAAAGGAAGAGATGTTGAATCCCTTTGCCTAAAACTATTATTACAGCAACAGCCCGTCGCGCGTGATCTGCGGCAAATATCCGCTGCATTAAAAATGATTACCGATATGGAGAGAATAGGAGTACAGGCAGCCGATATATCGGGCATAGTTATTTATATTGCGGATACGCCATATATTAAAAAGCTCAAATATCTTCCTCAGATGGCCAATGCAGCTATACGAATGGTGAACAGTAGCATAGATGCCTATGTAAATAAGGATCTTATGCTCGCTAGAAGAACAATTGAGATGGATGACATTATTGACAACCTTTTTATAGTAGTAAAGAATGAGCTAATAGAACGCATACATCAAAAAGCGGAAAATGGTGAACAAGCAATCGATCTGCTTATGATAGCAAAATATTTTGAGCGTATTGGAGATCACGCACAAAACATTGCCGAATGGGTGGAGTTCTCAATAACAGGTGAGCATAAGGGGGAGTTATTATGATTTATTATGTTGAGGATGATAAAAACATTCGTGATCTCGTAGTATATACTCTTAATAATTCAGGATTTGAGGCACGGGGGTTTAAAAACGCTGATGAGTTTTATGCGGAGTGTAAGAACGCGGCTCCCTCCCTTCTGCTTTTAGATATTATGCTTCCTGGCGACGACGGATTAACAATTCTAAAAAAGTTTAAATCCGATGAAAGAACATCTGCAATACCCGTGATAATGGTGACTGCAAGAGGCACAGAATATGATAAAGTTATAGGTCTAGACATGGGTGCCGACGATTATATCGCAAAACCATTTGGAATGATGGAACTAGTTGCACGAGTAAGGGCAAGGCTGCGCCAAACTAATCCTAAGACTTTGTCCGAGACATTAAAAGTTGGTGGACTTGTTGTAGATAGACAGAAACATACTGTTACAGCAGATGACGAAAAGGTTGTGCTTACACTTAAAGAATTTGAGTTATTGTGCTTGCTCATGGAAAATACGGGGAAAGTTTTTTCACGTGAACATATACTGGAATCCGTGTGGGATTACAGCTATGATGGTGGCACAAGAACAGTCGATGTTCACATAACAACATTACGACAGAAGCTTGGAAAGTATGGCAAGCTTATTGAAACCGTAAGGGGTGTAGGTTATCGATTTGGGGGATAGACTATGACTAAGCGTATATTTAGGAGCATATTTTTTACCTCTTTAGCCGTGGTAGTAATCGTGTCCGCTTTTGTACTATTTACACTTTACAGAGTTAATGAAAAAAATGCCGTAGAAAAATTAAAGACTGAAGCCGCTTACATATCGGGCTGAATTAAAGACGAAAAAAATGAGCTCGATCTTTTAGA
>CALLQQ010000081.1 GCA_938014915.1 uncultured Clostridia bacterium | reverse complement strand
ATGATTAATGCCATGGCAAGCACCATTGACAAAATCTTTCTCCTTCTCATTTTAATACCCCTCTTCTTTTAATTTATTTAATAACGGCGTTTTTGAATACACCGTTTTTAAATCTTAATTCGGACGTTTTATATAATGATGGGTAACTTGTTTTTTAGTACATCTGTATTTTTAGCTATTAATTCCATTATAGTATAATATGAAGTTGAAATCAATGTAACATATATAGAATTATTTGCCTACACTTTATATCACTTGAACAAATAGTCATGCATTATACATCGGATCTCTAGTAGTTATGATATTATTACTTAACTTATTTCCATTTAACTTCCTTTAACCTAACTTACTTAATTTAACACATTATATTTGTTAAGGTTATTTTACATAGAAATTAGGCACTAGAGATTCACTCTCTAGTGCCTAATAATATGAGTCTTTCGTAAAGTATTGAATTTAAATCGCCGTATCATCGTCGTTGTCGGGTATTGAATAGACAAATTTGTAGTAAAGATCTTTCGACCCTCTAAATCTGATTATAAAGATGGTTTTAGCGACCAAATCTGCGATAATCACCACTATCACGAGCAACGGCATGAATGCGGAAAATATCGATAAAATCGAAACTATCATAACTGAATTCCATGATGTCATTAGCCTTCTTCCATCTAGAAGGACTTGATTCTTTTGCCCTGTTTCTCTTACTCCCGATACAATCCCATATGAAATAGTTAATGAAAATGCTATGGATATAATCGATAGTAAGAAAGTTATCTGCTCAATATCGGCAAATACCCCGAACAAATCGGTAATATATAATGCTAGAGAGTAGATTATCGCTATCCACGCTAATGGAATTAACTTCTTAAATTCTTCGCTGACATCCTGCATTTCAATGAGCCCTTTTAGAATGAGGTAGTACCCTATAAAGCTTGGTAAAAGCCCGATTCTGGTACTGCCTATATCTATATTCAAATTAAATAACGCAAGAATTAACCCTATGAAAATGTTGCTCATACTAGCCTCCATTATTATCGTAGGACGAATATTATAAATTTTCCCCATTAGTGCGCATTACTTCTTTATACCAATATCCCGATTCTTTAATCGTTCTCTTTTGAGTTCTATAATCAACATGGATCAATCCGAATCGCTTGTCGTAACCTTCCGCCCATTCAAAATTATCCATTATAGACCAGTACATATATCCCATTAAATCAACGCCATCTGCCGCCGCTCTTTTAAATTCTCTTAGGTAACGGTGGCAATAGTCGATTCTCTGATAATCGTGAACTTTCCCGTCAATATGCACCCAATCATCATTTGCCATGCCATTCTCGGTAATGAGTATTGGGAGTTTGTACCTCTCATATAGGAATTTTGGCGACCAATATAGCGCCTGCGGTGTTATCGGCCAACCCATTTGCGTTCTAGGGCAACCGATGTATTCATTATCGGGATAGTTGCCAATCATCTTGCCCGATGCGCTGCCATAAATATTCATACCGTAAAAATCCAGCGGCTGGGAGATAATCTCCATATCCCCGTCTTTAATGTTCGGCATCTTATCTGCAAAAATCTCGTATGCCTTTTTCGGATACTCCCCTAGCAAAATCGGATCCGCCCACCAAATTGTGCTGAATACAAAGCCGCCCTCATCCATATCGAAACTTTCCTTACGTGCCTGTTCGATATCCTCCGGGGAATCGCCCCTCGGTGTGACGCATGGCGTAACTGGAGCAAAGCCGATTTTAGGCTCTATCTTTGCATTTTCTCTGATTACCTTCACCGCTTTACCATGCGATAAAAGCACATTGTGCGACATGCGAATAATTTCTGCCGTATTGCGCTTCTCGAATGGTGCTAAATTCCCGAATTGGTAGCCCGGACCGATGAAAACTTGCGGTTCGTTCAGCGTTATCCAGTACTTCACTCTATCGGAAAGGCGATCGACGACTACTTTCACATATTCAGCAAACCAATCCGATGAATCACTACTTAGCCAACCGCCTTTTAGATGTAGTTCATACGGGTAATTCCAATGGAATAATGTCACTAGCGGCTCAATCCCATTAGCAATCAATTCATCAACTAGATTAGAGTAGAATTCCAGTCCCTTTTCGTTAACTTCACCAATTCCATTTGGCATAACTCTAGGCCAGCTAATTGAAAATCGGTAGTTTTTAATTCCCATGCTTTTCATCAGGGCAACATCTTCTTTATACCTATGATAGTGGTCGCAGGCAATATTACCATTCTCACCATGTTTAACTCGTCCATCATTCTCCTGAGTGTACGCATCCCATATGCCAAGACCTTTACCATCTTCATTATATGCACCCTCAATTTGATATGCTGCCGATGCCGCTCCCCACATGAAATCTTTTTTAAATGCCATAGTTATCCTCCTTATATAATGTATGTTGTGTTCTTGTGTCGGTCTTAGCATAAATCTTAATTTGCGTCGCTAAGATAATGAATTGTCACGATATATTACAACTTAACATTAGCATAAATAGGGGAGGTAGTCAATTAAATTTTAGTTACTTTCACTAAACATAATACTGCGATTGTGCGCCGAACATCTCGGCATAGATACCATCTTTATGTGATACAAGCTCGTCATGCGTTCCGTATTCTGCAATTGCCCCATCTGAAAAGACGGCAATTCTATCGGAGAATTTACATGACGATAGGCGATGCGATATGTAAATTGCAGTCTTGTCGCCGATTAAAGTATCGAAATGGCGGTATATCTCATATTCGGCAACGGGGTCAAGCGCCGCCGTCGGCTCATCAAGGATTACAACTGGCGAATCTTTATATAGCGCCCTCGTAATGGCGATTTTCTGCTGTTCGCCACCGGAGAATTCCGTTCCGCCCTCGTCATAGGTCTTGAATGTGGGGGTATTCAGCCCCTTATCTAGTGAAGCAATTGCGTCCGACATTCCCGTGAGTTTCAGCAGTTCCATCACTTCTTCATCGGGCACATTCTGTGCCTCATCAAGTGCGATATTCTCCTTTACCGTGAATGCAAGCAGCTTAAAATCTTGGAATACGACTGAGAACATCTTCCTATATTCGTTGGTATCGTATTCCTTTATATTTATTCCATCAAGCAGAATCTCGCCATCACTAACATCGTATAATCGGCATAGCAATTTGATGAAAGTCGTTTTGCCTGCTCCATTGAGCCCGACAACGGACAGCCGCTCACCAGAATGTATCTTGAGTGAAAGATTCTTCAATACATAATTTTCAGTTCTGGGATAGCGGAACGAAACATTGCGGAACTCGATTGTATGCTTTTCCTTGACTTGTAGCGTTTTGTCCCCGTTCTCCATAGCAGAAGGATATTCCATGAATTTCACAAATTCATACGCATAATGGCATCGCTTAACAATATCCTGCATTCCAAAGGTTATATCACCCATACTTGAATTGAGTGTGTTTGTTGCTATCAAATACATTGAGAAATCACCGATGGATATTATCTTCCTGAGTGCATTCAGCCCTAGAACTAGATACACTAACCCATCACGAATACTATCCGTAATTCCGGAAGCGGCATTATACTTTGATCCTTGTTCCGCCATCTCCCGCCACCAATCTGTCATAGTAAGAAGATGCGAATCCGCCTTATCGATTATGACATCATCGGCGCTATATAGGCGGACATCTTTGGCGAATTTAAAGTTATCAAGCTCCCAGAAATAATAGCCGAATGCACGGTTAATATGGGATAATTTCTTAAAGAACTCTATCTCAATGGCATTATTTTTAGATTGTAAAAAAGTCCTTATCATTAGTGATACAACAAGAATTATCAGCAGTATGGGGAATCTAATTATAATTAGAACCCCTGCTCCTAAGAGGATTAACACATTCTGAATAATCATCGACACGGAGCTTGCAATTCCATCAATGCCGCCAGAATACCCTGAAATGCCCGTCTTTGCCTTTTCCAGTTGATCAAGCACCTGCTTATTCTCCGTATTCTCGAAGTCCATCGACAATGCCTTCTGCGAAATTAGCCTTGAAAGAAGTTTATCCATCGAATCGGCATTGATGCCCTTTAATTCATTTAGTAAATTCTCTATCATATTAACAAGAGCATTACCGCCGACAGTTATCGCAACATATAAAATGATTTTCTCTATGCTTTTCCCGCCAAGCAACTCATCAATTATAAGCTTAGTAAAAACAATATTGATGAACGGTTTTATCGCTACAACAATAATGTTAATCGCATATATTATAAATATTGAGGGTTTATGTTGCCATGCTATTTTAAATAAACAGCTTATTGTTTTTAATGTTATTGATATGTCTTTCCTTTTATCTTTTCCTTTTGTGGAGGTCTTTTTACGCATTAACTTTCGCCTCCTTACCGTCTTTATAATATTGTGATTGCACTGCAAACATATCGCTGTACGGTCCGTCACTCTGCATCAAGTCATAATGCGTTCCATACTCGATTAATTCGCCATCACCGAACATTGCAATATTATCGCAAAACCGTGTCGATGATAGGCGGTGCGATATATATACGGCAGTTTTATTAGAAATTAGCTTATCAAAATCCTGATATAACTTGTATTCAGCCAGCGCATCCAGCGCCGATGTTGGCTCATCAAGTATGACGATCGGCGCATTCTTATATAGCGCCCGTGCTAATGCGAGTTTCTGCCTTTCGCCACCGGAGAAGTCCACACCGTCCTCATGTAGGACCTTTAACACTTGTGATTTTATCCCTTTAGGCAAGCTATCAATTTTATCAGCTATTCCAGCAAGCTGCAACGATTCATATACTAAGTCGTCATCGGTCTTATCATTAGTTTCCATTACGGTTTGCAATGCGGATCGCAATGAAATATTCTCCGCAACGGTAAATGCAAAAAGATTAATGTCTTGGAATACGGGCGAAAATAGCTTAAAATACTCCACCCTATCGAAGTTATTTATATCGATGCCGTTAAGGAGAATCCTCCCCTGTGTTGGGCGATATAGTCCGCATAAGAGCTTAATAAAAGTCGTTTTCCCAGCGCCATTCAGCCCGACAACCGCCAATCTCTGCCCAGCTTTTACAGTTAGATTCAGCCCCTTTAATGCGAATTTATCAGCATTAATATAGCGAAAGGAAACATCTTCGAACTTGAATTCATATGTATCCGCAACGGGGATAGGTATTGTCTTAATATCAGCATACGGTTCAGGGTATTCCATAAAAGTACGGAAGTCATTAACCTCCCGAGATTGATTCCTTATATCTGCAATATTATTTAACGAATCGGTCAATGTACCATAGAATACGGTCACAGTCCCTAAATATAATGTGAAGTTCCCGATAGTTACATCACGATATAGCACGCCATAAATGAGCCATGCGTATAGAATTCCCTGTTGAATTAGAAAAATGAAATGATTTGTCGTGTGCGCCCTTATCCATAGCTTTTTCGATTTAACAATTTTATCATGCATGAATCCGTGGATTTCTGCTAATTTCTGCATTAGCCACTTTCCCATTGAGAACATACGAATATCTTTGGCTATCTCAAAGTCCGATGTTGTACTCTCCATGTAATAGGACTTCCTCCAATAGGGGGCAAGCACATCCCAAACTAGTTCTTTATCTATTTTTTTAGTTCTATCTACTACTAGGAAATTTAGCAATGCGAGTGCTAGCATAATAAGAATTACCCACGGGCTCAGCGTAAAAAGTATTGCTGAGGCTGCGACTAATTTTATAATGCTAGTAAGAACATTCTGTGCCGATAGAAGTATACCCTGAAGACCTGAGGAATCACTGTTTCCAGCACTTTTTGCCTTTTGATGTCGGTCGAGCATCTTAGGATCTTCTAAGAACTGATAATCCATGCGGAGTGATTTCCCCATTAATTCAGTGAGGATTTTCATGCGCACATATGTGAACCTCCACCATGAGCGGCTTCTAGCAAATACTAGGCTTACAGTTGTGATGAGTAAAGTTGATGCGGCAATACCAATGATGAGTAGTAGCCGACTTTCATCAACTTCTTTCGTGATTTGGTCGATCACAAATTTACTCGTAACATTAATAATAAAAGGTTGTATCGCCGCTAAAACAGATGTAGCCAAGATAAATGCTATTAATGTCTTATCGTGATATAGTGCCTTTTTTAAGACGAATATCATATTACAAATAGATGAATATTCTCTTTTGTTGGGATCGTCCTGTGTTAATTTCTTTTTCGTCATATGTTCACTCCGTTTTTTGGTAGATTACAGCCTCAGTAATTATATATTACTAAGGCATATTGTATGAACTCTTTTTAAATGAAGTGCTAATTAAAACCCTTTCGGCATTCCTTTTACTATGTCGAATTTAGTTAGAGTAAATTCATCTCCCTCAACTGAATGATGTAACATGAACTGATATTCGTCCCTTTGATCAGCATATACAACTGTCGATGAAAGTCGAGGAGGATAGTACCCCATTGGCGTCACCCTGACGAATTGCTTATCCCTCAATGTCGGCAGCAATCTATTGGAATTCATTTTAGCAATTGCCTTGTCCGAGAATTCCGCTCTCTGCTCACCTGCAATTAAAGCATCGGCAACGTCTTTCAACCGTGCATTCAAGCTCTCTACCGTATATGAAGGATTTGCAGCAAGGAACTTTTCCGTTGCCTTCCTCCCCTGTGTTTCATTAAGAGTTTTGTTTATATCGGCCGCACCCAGACCAACATTACCTAGAACTTGTTGCTTGGCTCGGTAGATATTGTTGCTTACAAGCTTAGTGTACAGAATATTCAGCCCAACTCCAATACCGACTATCACCACGATAACTAAAAAAATTATAAATCCCGCCATTTGAATTACCTCCTTTAAAAGTATATAATTAACTATAACATATCTGTTGTAAAAATGCAACTTATTTTTGTTGTTTATGTTAAATTTGATTAAACTAGACGGATTTATAGTCTGGAGATTGGCTGAGATTTTGTTACAGCCGTGGTGAATTCGACCGAATTTAGTTAGCTGATGCATGGTTATTTTTGCTTATATACTTCTAATTTTCAGCTTTTTCCCTTATTTAACGACGGAAGATGAAGTGAGCGTTCCGAATTTACTCAAATAGTCGAAGCAGATATCCATAGCCTTGCTGCTCCATTTCTTCTTTTGGAATGAACTTTAAAGCCGCACTATTAATACAATATCGCAGCCCGCCTTTATCCGGTATACCGTCTTCAAATACATGACCTAAATGAGAATCGCCGACACGGCTCCTAACTTCCGTCCTTATCATGCCGTGCGTTTCGTCTCTTTTTTCCCTAAGCACATTCGGATCGATCGGTTCAGAAAAGCTCGGCCAGCCGCATCCCGAATTGAACTTGTCCCTTGAAGAAAATAAAGGCTCCCCCGTTGCAATATCTGTGTAGATTCCTTCTTCAAAGTGATCGTCAAATTCATTTCGAAAAGGTGGTTCGGTTGCATTTTCCTGTGTAACCGCATATTGCATATCAGTCAGCCGCTCACGCAGAATACTGCCGTCTACTTTGTCATATAATGCTGGATTTACAACTGCTTTCGCAGCTTTATGCAACATCTCGTTGCTTATATGGCAGTATCCATTCGGGTTTTTATCTAGGTATTTCTGATGATATTCTTCGGCACGGTAGTAGTTTTCCAGCGGTTTCACTTCTATCGCTATCGGTTTATCGAATTGTTTTTGTAAATTTTTAATAGAGCTATCAATGGTTTCTCTATCCTTTTCATCCACATAATATATTCCTGTTCGGTAATGGATTCCAGAATCTCCACCTTGACGGTTGACCGATACTGGATTGATGGATTCATAGAATAAATCCAACACATACGATAAAGGAAGTATATCCTCATCGTACTCAACCTTTACCACTTCCACATGCCCCGACCCGCTGCAAACTTCTTCATAGGTGGGATTTTTTGTGCTTCCATTCGCATATCCTACTTCCGTTGACTGAACTCCCCTAATCAGCGAAAGAAATTTTTCTGTACCCCAGAAACACCCTCCTGCTAAATAAATTACCGACATATTATTCCCCCTAAGTTATCTTACTTTACTAAGTATGATATGTTAAAATGACACTTTTAAACTGCTATATTCTTTATTAAATTGATTGTAGTTGTCGACTCTACATTAAAGCACTATCAATTAGCAGTTCTACCGAACTTTAAAGTAAGTTTTGGCAAAACTCTGCGGTTGAGATTATCTTAATATTATCAACTTTGATTAAATTTCTGGTTTTATCACTATTATAATAGTATTGATAATGCATAACATTTCCTTCTAAATTGTAATTTCGTATTGTTAAGTTAAATAAAAGTTGAGGCATCGGTTAATGATATCCCATCATATTATTACCATGTTCTCTCTATTGAAATAAAAACCAATTATAAGCAAAATTATAACACATATCTTTCAAAGACACAACAGTTTTTTATCTGACAACTTGTTGAATTGTTGGATAGGCAATGATCGTTGCTACTTAATCTAAAAGTATAAATATGGAATATATCTTAGCTCAGGAAAGGTTATATGAAGTGCAGTTTGATGATGTACTATGTGACCAAGTTGAAGAGACGTAACTTGAAGGAATGTGGAGTTTGTTCAAAACAGAGTAATCGAATGCGGTAAATACCAACGTCGAAAGCAAATTGTGTACATATGAATTATGAAGTTGAAAATTGGTAGTCCATCGGTTATACTTATATCGTGGCTTAGTTATTGGCATGAGATTCATACGAATTATGACGTAGAAGATTAAATAGGGGGACAAGATGGTAGAATTTAATAGCGAATTATTTAAGAAGGCGTATAAGAAATTGAAATCCAGTATTTACTACGATAAAACTCAGCTCATATTGCGCAGTAAGATCGTAGAGTTTGAAAGCACTCAAGAAAATATAGATACTTATATTTCTAATCTTTACGAGAGATTTAAATCCTCTGATGAAGATCATCCACTATCCGATGATATGGCTAATAGAATTAGATACCACGCCTTCCCTAAAAGTTTTACAGAGAAAAAGCGTGATATTATAACAAATACATCTCCCGGTAGCTGCCCTATTGATAAGTTGCAATATTTTATAGATATGCCCGTTGAGTTGCATATTCTAAGTGTTGTTTGGCTACTAACGATTGGACATGAGATTGACAAAGATATTTATGAGCACTCCTATGGAAATAGAATGCGGGAAAATTTAATTAATAATGATACAGGACAGCCAACATTCTCGCCATACCTATTTGAACCATATTTTGAGCAGTATGAAAGCTGGCGCGATACGGCTATGGCAGAAGCACAAAAGCACTTAGGATTATGCCAAGATGTTGTTATAGTTACAATGGATTTTGAGAGGTTCTTTTATTCTGTTAATGTTGATGAAAAAGCTTTCAAAGCAATCCTTAACCAATTCAACAGTAAAAAAGAATGTACAAAAGAAGAGAGCACCCATATTAAAAAAATAAATAATCTTATGTTTAAGATAGTTGAGAAATATTCTCAATTATTCGATGATAAGTTCGGTAATAGGTACATCCTCCCAATCGGTTTTCTACCCTCTAACGTTATTTCAAACTGGTGCCTTAGCAATTTTGATGATACGATTATAAACGGTTGGAATCCCATTTATTATGGTCGCTATGTCGATGATATAATTATCGTTGATAAGGTTGAGAAGAACAGTAAAATCTACAAGATGGCGCAAAATGATGAATTGCAAAACGAAGACATCGTAAATTTGTTCTTAAAACAGTGCTCTAGGTGGTTTGGAATAGATAAGAATAGTAGTTACTGCGAATCAGAATTTTCAGTAATCATTGATGCAAAGAAGGATGAGGACAATGAAGAAAAATGTAAATATCAAGTCAACCCAAAGTATAATCCTCTTACTAACGATGAATCAAAAATTATTGTACAAAACGATAAGGTGAAGATATTCTATTTTAACAGTGGCGAATCCGATGCTTTAATAACCTGTTTCAGAGAAGAAGTAGCTAAAAATAAAAGTGAATTCAGGCATATGCCTGAAGACGAATCATTCTTTCAGCACGACAATTATAATGAAATATATACACTAAAAAACAATGATACCATTAATAAATTAAGAGGTGTTGACGGTATTTCCATTGATAAGTTCGAGTTATCCAAATTCCTAGGTAAGCATTTACGCATTGGCGGTTTAATTGACGACAAGATAGAGTCGCGTTTTGAAAAAGATGTGTTGAAAATCTTTAATTCCCATGTAATTATTGAAAATTATATCATGTGGGAAAAGATCTTTGAAATTTTTGTTATCAATGAAAAATTTGAATCAGCTATAACTTTTGCAAAAAAAATATACCACTCTATTGATGCAGCTAACATATCTGAAAAGTGCATGAAAACACCCGTTAACTTAGTTAAAGAGACTCTTATATTGTATTTGTGTTCTGCTATGCTTCGTTCTTTTTCATTAGTTAAGTCTAAGGCATCCTCCAAGGTATTGGCGGAAATATACGTATATATAGTTAATAAAGACACTTCTTTTAAGGAGCGTTTATCCGATAGTATAGGCACTTATCTATACCCTGAAGAAAAAGAAGAAACCCTCAAAAAAATACCTGATTATTTAGATAAGTATATAAATGATTATTTAGATAAGTATACAAATGATTATCGCATTACTCGTATGGTTGACAAATCAGTAATGCCGATTCTATTCGATATGTTAAATTTCAATTCCCCCGAGAATGATGGTGATGTGAATTTAACTAAGTTCTATCAGGAACTTAAATTAGCCGATGGTAAACTTGAGGCGGACTATAAGTACTATCCATATATGGTGACAATGTATGATTGCTCCATGATTTCATGTATTCAAGAGATAAAAGAGGTTGGTAAGGACAACTCAACACCATTTAAAGATTTAGAGAGCATTACTAATGAGCAAATTGCAATGTATGCTAAGCTTAATTATGTTTGCGATGACATTGCTAATTATAATATCCCGATTAAAGTCTCAAATTTAAACGAAAAGAATGAGGAGTTGCATAGATATAAAGTTAGGGTTGGTAGTTCCAAAAAAGAAAAGTTGAAAATTGCAATAGCTAATGTAAAACTCGACCCGGCTAACTTTGAAAAAATAGTTGAGGATAACCCGAACCGTAGCTATCGTCGATATAGGGATTTGTCGACCATTGTAAATCAAGCAATAGACCAAGATGCCGATATGTTGGTTATGCCTGAATCGTTCATGCCTTATGAATGGCTCTCCACTCTTGCAAGAACTTGTGCAAGGAATAAATTGGCTGTTGTAACTGGTATAGAACATATCAAATATAACGGGTATATTTTTAACCTCACCGCTACTATTCTTCCCTACAAAGAAGGTAAACATAACTGTGCCTTCATAACATTCCATCTTAAGACCCACTATGCCCCAAAGGAACAACAGCAAATTATCGGGTATGGGTTAAAAGAAGTGAGAGGTTCAAATTATGAACTATATGTTTGGAATGATTGCCATTTCCCTGTATATTGGTGTTACGAACTATCTTCAATCAAAGATCGCTCCCTGTTTATGTCATGTGCAGATATGCTTGTAGCTGTAGAGTGGAACAAAGATATTAACTATTACAGTAATATTCTAGAATCTCTAAGCAGGGATATTCATTGTTATTGTGTGCAGGTCAATTCATCGAATTATGGTGATAGTAGGATAACAAAGCCATCTAAAACAGAAGTAAAAGACATTATTAGAACAAAAGGTGGAAGCAACAGCACGGTATTGGTCGATGAAATAGATATTAAAACATTGCGTGATTTTCAAATAAAGGGCTACAATTTACAACAACACGACAATCGATTCAAACCTACGCCACCTAATTTCGATAAAAAGCTTGTGATGGAAAAAATAAAAGGTACATTAAAGTAAGTGAAAGAAATGAGTGAGTCCATGAATAAAGACGAAATACTAAAACAATACTTCGGACATAGTGGATTCCGTCACGGTCAAGAGGAGTTAATTGAAAATATCTTAAGTGGGCGTGATGTGCTCGGAATTATGCCGACTGGCGCGGGGAAATCCATATGTTATCAAGTGCCAGCGCTTATGTTTTCTGGGATCACTATTGTCATTTCTCCACTCATTTCACTAATGAAAGATCAAGTAAATTCACTTATTCAGGTAGGGATTCCAGCTGCCTTTATTAATAGTTCTTTATCGCAACAAGAATATTCTTATATGTTTGAAGCTGCGCATAAGGGTAAGTTTAAAGTAATATATGTGGCTCCAGAGAGGCTCACCACTGCTGAATTTATTAATTTCGCCGAATGTGCTAACATTTCAATGCTAACCGTCGATGAAGCACATTGCGTTTCTCAATGGGGACAGGATTTTAGACCGAGCTATCTTAGAGTAGTTGAGTTTATAGAAAAACTTTCTCACCGCCCGATTGTGAGCGCCTTTACGGCAACTGCGACAAAGGAAGTTCGTGACGATATAAGCTTAATTTTAGGATTAGAAAATCCATTCATAATTACAACAGGTTTCGATAGAGAGAATCTGTATTTTGAAGTGCAAAATCCAAGGGACAAATACCAAGCATTGTTAGAGATAGTGAGCCGTAATGCTGGCAATTCCGGCATTGTGTATTGTGCAACAAGAAAAAATGTTGAAAAAGTCTGTGATTACTTAAACCAAAAAAACTTTTTAGCAACCCGTTATCACGCTGGTCTTTCCGACGTTGAACGACATGAAAATCAAGATGATTTTATATATGATAGAAAGCAGATTATTGTAGCAACAAATGCCTTTGGAATGGGCATTGATAAATCTAATGTTTCTTATGTTGTCCATTATAATATGCCCAAAAATGTAGAAAGCTATTATCAAGAAGCGGGACGTGCCGGACGTGACGGTGGAAAATCTGAGTGCATTCTCCTTTACAGTGGTCAAGACGCCCGTATAAATCAATTTTTAATCGATAATGATAAAGATGTAAATTGCGACCTATCGAACGAGATGCGAATTATTGTAAAACAAAAGGATAGGGAACGATTGAAAACCATGACACTTTACTGCACAACTACTGAGTGTTTACGTGCATTTATTCTTAAATACTTTGGCGAACTATCGATGTCATCTTGTGGTAATTGCTCCAACTGCAACACGAACTTTGAAGTTGTTGATATTACTATTGAATCCCAGAAGATTGTGTCTTGCGTTTATCGTCTAAGGCAACGTAATCAAATGTTCGGTAAAATCATGATTACTGATATTTTGCGCGGAAGCAATAATGAAAAAATAAAAAGGTGGGGGCTTGATACTCTTTCAACCTACGGCATTATGGCTGATACGCCTGTTCGTAAAATCCGATCTATTATCGATTATCTAATCGAAGATAACTATCTAATGCTTACAAATGATAAGTTTCCCGTTATTAATCCCACTGACAAAAGCAGGGAGATTGTAAAAGAACGCAAGCCTATTTCCATGAAACAAGCAAAATCAAGCAAAAAAAATAATGCGATCGAATCTGTTTCAGATTATAATATTGATAATGCACTCTTTAAAAAGTTAAAGGAGTTGAGAATCGCACTAGCAAGAGAGGCCCATGTTCCAGCATATATTATCTTTTCAGATGCTTCACTGCGTGATATGTGCCGCAAGCTCCCTACAACGAAGTCAGAGTTTAATTCTGTTTCAGGTGTAGGCGAAAAAAAAGCCACTGCGTATGCCTGTGCATTCACCAATATTATAAAAGAACACTTGGAAGAGAAAATTAATATAGAAAAGTTCTCTGCCTCATCAAAACCGCAAGTAAAAACCAATTGTGATAAGGTAATTTCCAAAGAAAAAACGTGCTCTTATCAACATTGGAGTGAAGAAGAGGATTTGATTTTCGAAAATTCCTTCCGACCAGGTATGTCTATAAAAGACTTGAGCGAGCAGCATCAACGCACTTCTGGTGCTATACGGTCTCGATTGAAGAAGCTTGGGTTAGTTGATGATTAGAGTGAAAGTTATGATTTACTTTAATGAGAATAAAATCTAAAAATCCTGCCTTGTAATTCTAATGCATGCCGACTTTTATCACTGAAACTGAATCGAATGCGGTAGCGCCGCATGCTCTAGTTTACGCAAAACAAAATAGCACCAGAACAATTAAGTTCCGGTGCTAACTTTGGCTCGCTCATCGTCTTGCATTGCAAGCCGTGGTGGACTCGAACCGAA
>CALLQQ010000080.1 GCA_938014915.1 uncultured Clostridia bacterium | reverse complement strand
GAAAACACAATATGCTGTCCGTAAAAAACATCCTGATTTTCTTAACGAGGTGATCTTGAACAAATATTGCAGTAAAGTAGTTGAAGTTAAAATAAAGGATAAAGATAAAGACCAATATATGATACATTTATATGCTGTCATTGAGGTTTATAGCGAAACTACACCCGAAAATAAAGAGATTTTAAAAACAGAAGGGTATTTTGTTATTAAAAAAACTGGACTCTTTAAATATAAAATAATAGAAATGGTCAATAATCAGCATCACCATTAATAATAAAGTAGGTTAAGAAACATGAATAATTTAATTAGCTATGTTTTCAAAAATATAATAAGAAGAAAACAGGATTACATATCGCTTTCGATAGTGATTATTTTATGTGTTTTTTTAATGTCCTTCGTACTTGTCTTTTTTAGCAGTTTGCTAGCAGGTGATTTAGCAGATTCCGTTACCTTATATGGTGATAGTCACTTGCATGTGTTAAATGTTAATGCAAAGGAAAAGGATAAAATACTGAGTAATGATTCTATTCTATCGGCGGTTACTATTGAAGTGATAAACTCCGCAAGTGATCCGCCCCTTACGATAACATCACTTTCATCTATAAAAGCTATCGGCGGTCCGTCGCTCCTCTATGGAGAATCCCCACAGGACGGCGAAATTGTCATACCAAATAATATGCGCCAAGGCAGTGTGAATGTCGGGAGTGAGCTTCCAATAAATTCACATTCAAATAATGATGGCGAAGATAGTACATTGATAGTTTCAGGGTTAAGTAAGCCTTATGTTTATTCGAGCAAATATGCAATAGTATCCGACAATACATTCAATGCTATGCAAGGAGAACGGACATTTGACTTGAACATAAAGCTAAAAAGGATTAGCGATGTGGAGAACCTCCAAGAAAAGTGGTTTAATACCATTGATTATGAGAAATCTTATGTTGCGGTTAATAATGGTTATATTGAGGCACTTTCCGGTTTTGATGCTTATGTTACAATGAGATTTGCTCTCATCGCAGCAATTGTTATCTGTGGTGTTATTTGCATCTTCAATATTGCTAATATTCATGTTAAGAGAAGATATATGGAATATGGGATTCTGAGTGCTATCGGAGCTGAACAACCGCAGATTATAAAAATCGTGCTCCTAGAAATAATGGTGGTGTTACTTTTTACAATGCCTCTATCGATATTGCTATCGTTATTAACATCAAAATATATAGTAGGATACTTAACATTCGATAGCGGGAATATACTAAATCCAATTTTCAATTTGAATGTAAAGACTTTTGTCGTGATAATTATTATTTCGATATTGACAGTCGCCATTTCCGTTGCTATTCCTGCATTAAGAGCGTCATTAATCCCGCCCATCTCGGCGGTGAACGATAACTTCGGTAGAAAAGAGCGATTCAGATATGGTGAAAATCGCTTACTATCAAAACCAAAAGCTATTAGACTCAGATATATTATAACTAATATATCACGCAACAAAGCACAATTTTTCTTAATTGTAATTTCAATGTCATGGGGAGTTTTCCTCTTTATCTTCTTCAATGGATTTGTCGATTTGGATAAGCAAAGAGCGACTATGCCTTTAGAAGGGGATTTCACGATAAGAAGTACATTAAACAACAGTAACGGACAATTTTCACAAGAGTTTCTAGAAAATTTGGAGACTACAACGGGAATTAGAAAAGTCATGTATCGGCAATCCCGCACCCTATATAATGTTGTAGATAGCAATGTAAAAGAGGTTGATACAGACCACACCCAAGAAATCATTGCAAGTATAGTAGATGAACATAATTATGATGACTTGTCAAAATTGCTTGTAAAAGGTAACTTGTATGATGTAATTAACAGTGAGGAACAAGTAGCATTATTGTGTTCTGAAAGTACGATTGACAGATATCAAATTGGCGATACGATTAGTTGCTATTATTCGGGTGGTAGCAATGATAGTAAAAAGCCATTATCTCTTATTGTTGGTGCGGTACTGGAGAAATCGGATGTATATAATCCTCCTGAAACCGGTGGTGATTTATCACTCTTCTTATCGATTAATCATTTTGCTAAGTATACCGATAGTGCCCCTTATGAACAACTTACAATCTTTACTCATGATGAATACCGTGAAGATGTAAAATTCATGCTTGGGCGATTGGAAGCTGACGGCTACTCCATTACAGATGAATTAGCTGAACATGAACTAGGTTCAGAGATAGCGCGGAAAGTTACGGTATTGCCTTTCACTCTTACTATAATTATCTTAATTGTGAGCGCTATAATGCTAGCGACTTTCTTCAAGTATTATATTAATACAAGAACTAACGAACTTGGAACTCTAAAGGCTATTGGTGGTACGGAAATTGATATATGCAGAATCGTCGTTGGAGAGGCCATTATTTATGGCATAGCAAGCAGCGCCGTGAGTATAGTTTCTGGAATGGCGTTGCTATATTATTGCTACTCAAAATTAAATGTGTATCCCGCTAATTTTGAATGGTCTCCTTCATTAAAAATTATACTTGCCGGACTTGCGGCGAATATCGCCATCATCATTATGTCGGCATTACTTTCATACATATCTGTTAGAAAGCTTAGCATAATTGATGCCATAAGGCACGAATAGGAGAAGAAATATGATAATAAAAACTACAAACTTATCAAAGATATATAAGCAGGGCGAGAATTCTATTAAAGCATTGCATCGCTGTGATTTTACTGCAAATAAGGGTGAGAGCATTGCTGTCGTTGGGCCAAGCGGTTCGGGGAAGAGCACACTCCTCCATTTAATCGGATTACTTGATGAACCGAGCAGCGGAGAAATATTTATTGATGGTGACGCAACTTCAATAATGAATGCGGCTAAGCGCGCCGAGATTCGGCGGAAGAAAATAGGCTTTGTATTTCAAAGTTTCAACCTATTGCCGATGTTAACTGCAAAGGAGAATATCCTTATGCCATTGCTCCTAGACGGCAAAAAGGTTGATGATAAGCTTTTTAATAGGCTGGTCGAACTACTAGGGATTAGTGATAGATTGAGACACTTCCCCTCACAGATGTCGGGCGGGCAGCAGCAGAGGGTCGCGATCGCAAGGGCACTCATAAATTCGCCCGACATTATTCTAGCGGACGAGCCGACAGGCGCACTTGATAGCAAGACATCTAGCGAAATAATTGATGCATTAATTAATTTGAATGAGAATGGAAATACATTGATAATCGTTACTCACGATAAGAAAATAGCAGACAGGTGCGGTCGTATCGTTACAATTAAAGACGGTGTACTTTCTTAATGCTCACTCAATGCAAAATGCCGTAAATTAAAGTGGATATCCGATAATGGGGAAGTGCATGTGCCTTTTCTCTTGTGTTTTAGAATGAAAAACCACTCAAATTATCACTATAAAAGTGAAAGAAATGAGTGGATTCTCTCTTATTTCTACTTCCTTATTACTCCCCAATCGTCGTACATACTGCCGTCAATTAGCATTTCTTTTGACCTAACAAAGTTGTTTACCATGCCGGCAGGGGTCCATATATCGTACGCATATGTTAAAACTGTGTAATCTCCGTCGGGGAACCATAGCTTCGTAAAGTGTAATTTCTCATCATATTTCGATTGCGGATGGGGGAGAAGTTGCCATATATCTTCGTCTTTTTCTAGTGTTGCATACTCACCAAATTTAGAAGAATACTCTAAATCGGGGAAGTGAACGGTCGCATTTTGCATTTCTGTCCATGCGTTATTCGGTGCATTTACCACATAATCGGGTACATATCTTACATAATGTCCGTATCCGGATCGCATCATCCACTTGCCATTTTGCTGTTCTTCTCTTGATGGTGAATGCGTATCTGGCTCAAGTTCCGCCTTTGCACTGTTATCAATTGCGACGCTATATTCGTTTTTTGCGAACCAGTTATTCTCCCATT
>CALLQQ010000079.1 GCA_938014915.1 uncultured Clostridia bacterium | reverse complement strand
AAAGAACAGTCGACACAGATAAATTGCCTAAAGTAGAACAAGGTAAGTTACCCGGATATATAGAGAAGCATTTATCAGCATATGGGTGTAATCTTAAATACGATAAGAAAACTGATACATTTGAGCAATTGCTTGAAAAGCAATATAACGGTAAAAATGTTAATAGAGAGTTTTCGCTTATGCAGGAATATATAGCAGACCTAATTAATCATAAAAAGGCTAAGCTAGAAAAATCCATCACTAAAAATCGTATCCCATTCAAGATAGAAGGGAATGAAGTTATACCAACATCGGAAAAGATGAAGTGGCTCTTTTCCTTCCTAAAAACAAATAGTTTAGATAGTGATAAAATCACTGAACTTTATAATAAGTGCGAATATTCCAAGTTGCATAAAAACATTAAAGATGAGATTCACGATTTTTATAAGAACGGAAACAGACAAAAAGATGCATTTATTCTTTCAAAGAAAATATATGAATTAGTTTTGCAGCATAATGAGAAAATCTATAAGGAATATAGTTGCCATAAGGACAGCGATGTAAAATATTGTATGGATAATTGCACTGACGAATGTAAGGGAGTATCATTCATTTTGATAGAGATTCGCAATCATTTTAGAAAATACTTCCCCTATAAAAAGAAATTTAACTCGTATAACCAAAGGATAGATAGTATGAGTAGGAAATCAGCCGAATTCCTCTCTTCAAAAAAATTTGTTTTCGAACAAGTTAAGAAAAAGATTGTAAACCAATTAGTAGTTGGGCTAATCCAGTATGGGAAGATCTATCATTATCATGTTCAGAGTTTATCGAATGAGGCAAATAAAGAAGAAGGAAATTACATAGAAATTACCTCCGAAGATTTATCGAACATTCAAGTGGAGGAGGCATTTAAAAAGCAAATCTTTCTATCACTTACATGGGCTATAACACGATTAAATTATTTCTATAACTATCGCAGTAACAATCCCGCCTTTTTAGATGGTACTGAACAAAGCAGCCAAGGCGATATAACTAACGATAATGGATTCAGGCAAAGCTTCATTGATGAGTTAGAGGATGAAAATAAACAGGTAGAATTACTCTCGAAGGTAAAACGATCATTCCCTGTTGCTAATAAAGATGATAAAGATAAAGAAAAAACAAGTAAAGAAGAAATGATATTGCTATTAGAAGCCATTCTTTTAAGTGTTAGCGGATTGAGGCATAACATATTCCATTATAGAGAAAAAAGTTTGCTTAAAATTATAGACGGGGTGGAGCTAAAACCTAAAAGCAAAAAAGAAGAGGACAATCTAAAGAACGATAAAGGTATGATTGAGTTTGTCGAGGGACTGCTTAAAAAAGATATTAATGATAATTTGCAAGAGCGATTTAAAGAGAAGATTCGCAGTAGTGGTATTGCTCAATACTATAGTTTTGATACCTTGAGGGATGTATTCTCACTAAAGAAAATAAAATTCAAGTTGTATTCTCCTCAATATCCGATGATGCCATCATTTAAAAAGGTCTTTGCTAAGGGGTGCAACATCTACACTTCAAACAAAAATAAGTATGATGATCTTAAATGGTATGTGCCTAAAGATGGCATTGACGATAATGAAAAATGGCTCGCTTATAGGAATCTATTGCAACTTTTTTATACGCACAGTTTTTTGCCTGCTGTATCGGAGAACGAGAAGTTGATTACTGATTTTATCAATCGGACAATTAGCTGGAGCAACGAAACATCGAAACACAATAAAAAAGGTAATAAAGATAAGTATCGATATAGGCAAATTAGCAAATATGATGATAATCTTCCATTGAGCGACTATTTGAGTAACTTGCAAAGAGAGCAGTCTATCAAGGAGAATGAAAATCACAATAAGAAAAAGGTTAAAAACTATTATCTTAAATTTGTGCAGGATTTAGTTATGTTTGCATTTGCCGATTATATGAATAAACATTTGGGCAAGAACTTCTCTGCCCTTAGGCCGTCAAATCACAATAGTGAAACACCTAATCCAGAAGAAATAATAAATGCACTTTTCGCTAAAGTTGACGATAAGTCAATTCCAATTCTTAAAATAACGACCTCACTGAGTGAATGCAAAAAATATAATAGGATATATCCGTTCCTCCGTGTTCTAGATCGGCGGGAGCTGAACGATCTCCTCCATCAATTTATTCGGTATAGGGTGGCAACGGAAGATATTCACTCGGAAGATACACGGCAAGAATTAAAAGAAATTGAAGAATTAATAACATTGGTGCAGTTCACAATCCCACCAATCTCTAATGAAGAATCAAAAATAAAGGAGGTTAACGACTGCTTTTTAAAGTTCTTTAAAGATAATAATATAGATAATTTTAGCAATATGTATCAGCAGGAAGATGGCATGTCGAAAGTTGTCCATCGTAACATGGCATTAATAGAACGATCGGGAGCATTGTCGTTATATAGCCATATTTATACCAATGATTCTAATGCCCTATATAGGATTGAAAAGGGTGATTATGAGAAATATTGCAAGATCAAAGAAGGTACACCCAACTCCTCATCTATTGCGGAAAAACAGAAGGATTTGGCGAGGTTGCATAAGGAACTTGTAGATAGTAAGGGTGCCAATCCTGATGAAGAAAAAATCAACCAGTATAAGGATCTATTAAAAAGTAGACAAGAATACAACAATTTGCATCACAAATTAACATTCCATTCACTGTACCGTATCCACCAAATTCATGTCGATATATTAGCTAGATTCGCTGCCTTTGCCCAGGATTGGGAGAGGGATATGTTCTTCTTATTGACGGCACTCCGTGCCCAGAACATAATATCGGACAAGGTGAATGTTAATAAGATTTTTGAAAAGGGCAGTGTTGTCGGAAAGTTGAAATCAAAACTTGAAGGACACGAAAAGTTATTTGCTGGACTTTGCTGGTGTAATGAAATAGCCAATAGCAAGGAAAAGGATAGTAGCAATGAAAAGGATAGTAGCAAGGAAAAAGAATTTCTAAAAAGTCTTAATGTGCGAAATTCTGTTGCGCACTTAAATCATATGACGCAGCACTCGAAATATGGTCCGCAACCAAACATTATAAAGCTTATAAATCGATTGCGCAATTTGCTGGCATACGATATGAAAAGACAGAATGCAGTTACAAAAGCTGTGCAAGATATCCTAGAAAAACATCAAATTAAGGTTACATTCTTGCGTCCGGAGAATATACCAAATCAAATCCACGGCAAGAACGAATTAGAGTTTGAGCTAAGCTCCATTGAAAGCTGCGAAATCCGCCATCTTAAGAATCTTAAAACAGTTAATCAACCAATTGAAAAAGTGCATAATCAGTGGATGCTGGATCTAGTTGAAGAGCTACTGAAATATGAAGAAGTAGCTAGTGCGAATGATAAGCGAACA
>CALLQQ010000078.1 GCA_938014915.1 uncultured Clostridia bacterium | reverse complement strand
ACTGGGCGCATAATTGCAGACGACTGTTAATAAGGTCAGATCACTTTTTATATTGTCAATCTTAGGGATGAAAATCGGTATCTCATATATCTTGTTAGTGTCAACTGTGAATTTACTAATCTCAATGGGCTCTTTACTATAAGTAGATGTGTGGGGTATTATAGCGCCATCTACAAAAACAAAAACTTCTAAATCAATCTCGGACCAATTCAAGGAAGCATCGGGAATTGCAGATGTTTTTATTGCAATATCTATGCCATTTTCACTATAATCCATAGTATTGTCGCTTAGTGGTATGTAACTATCATTGGTTGATTTCTCTAGTATATTTAAGTTTTGAATAAACTCAAATTGAAAACCACCCTCTTCATTATTTAGATTAGATTCATCAGGAATTTCCGACATATTGTTATTTGCACAGCTTGTGAAAAAAAGTGAAAAACAGAAAAATAGGATAAAAATTTTACGCATATTATTCCTCCAAAATTTTAGCAACCACATCGTAATAAGAATGAACGGTTCAATTATATGTGAATTATATAAGCATATTAGTAATTATAACATAAAAGTCCAGGTGAATCAACACAAAATGGTAATACAACTAACTAATTACCTATTGCATACTTTGCAGCTTTCAAATTCTTATACCGTGTTCATTATTTACTATTGATATAATAGACGTAAAGTGCTAATATAATATAAAATATTAGCACTTTTGAGGTGGAATATGAAAGTTCTTATCGATGGAAATAAGGCGCAGCTAGCGAATAATAAGCGGTTTTTCGGGTTGGGAATGGTCAGCGGCAACAATTCCTCACGGCTGTTGCTCGATTATAAAAGCGAACAGCCCGATCGTTATTGGGAGATTCTTAACCATATTTTCGGAGTTGACGGGATTGGCATTACCTATTTAAAGCTTGAAATGGGCTCGGACGTTAATTCGTCATCGGGCACGGAACCAGCAGTAAAGCGCTTTTACGAAGAAAAAGCCGATGTAACTCGTGGCGCAGGCTATCAGCTTGCGTGCGACGCAAAGAAGATAAATCCCGACTTAGCTTTAGATATGCTATGGTGGAGTGAGCCAGCCTGGGTTACGCAAAGTGATGATATTTATTCAGCCCGTTACCTATGGTATAAGCATACACTTGATATGGCTTTCTCAACCTACAATTTAAAATTCGACTATGTTAGTGCGAATCGGAACGAACGTGATATTGAGCCTGAGTGGATAAAATTCCTCTCAAAAAGCTTGAAAGCTGAGCGGAATGGTGCCTATGATTATAGCAAAATCAAGATTGTTTCCGCCGATGAGGAGGGGCGCTGGGGCATTTCTGCCCTAATGCTCGACGATAGCGAATTGCTTGATGCAATCGACATAATCGCAAGCCATTACACAAGTTCTTCCGATGAAAATACGAAAATTCTCGCAGAAAAATACGGCAAGCAGATTTGGTATAATGAGGCTTGCCCGCCCATGAGCTATTCCAAAGGGGCATGGCGCTTTGACGGAACGGGTTCGGGCTTGTCCGATATTAACGGACTTCTCGACATCGCAAATCGCTTTATTTCAATGTACCCGCAAGGCGACATGATTTTACATTCGTTCCAGCCCGTTGTTAGTTCCTATTATGATGGCGTGACATTCTCACATAAGCAGTTAATCACGGCAAATACGCCGTGGAATGGCTTTTATAGCCTTGATAACGGTTACTACATGACATTGCATTTCTCTCAATTCCTCAAAAAAGGTTGGTCGTTTATTGACGATGCCTGCGTTGCCGATGGTAAAAAAGGTGGCGACGGTCACGCTATCGTTGATGCGAAACACACCTACATCACGGCTTGCGATGAAAATCTAGATAATTATAGTATTATCGTTACAAATACAACAAGTGAGCCGATTCTTTATGAATTTGAAGTTCAAAATCTTGCGAAAGCAAGTTCGGCGGTCGACGTTTGGGAAACTAGAGGTGCAAATGGTGGGGAATTTGACGATAATTATTTCAGAAAAGTAAAGACAATTCTACCTAAAAAAGTCGGCAAAAAACATTGTTTCAGCCTAGAAATTAAGCCATATTCTTTGGTGACTATTTCAAGCATAATTAAAGAAGAAACTATGCGAATTCCAATAGATGAATCGCAGAACACGGTTCTATCTCTGCCGTATTTTGATGACTTTGAATACCGAGGATATGGGCAGGACTTCCTTCTAAACAGGGGCTCTGCACCACGGTATACTACCGATCAGGGTGGAGCGTTTGAGGTGCAAAACATTGATGGTAACAATGTGTTAGTGCAGCAAATTCTCCCCGAAATGAAAGCGGTAGAATGGGGGAAAACTCCGAATCCTACAACGAATTTTGGTGACGATAGATGGTTCAATTATCAAATTTCGGTCGATGTGCTTTTTAGCGAAAATAGAAGTCAAGATGAAAATTACACAGGGGTTGGGCTTCGCTACAATCTTGCTGATTTGGGGGAAAGTGGCTACTGGATTCAGCTTTTCGATAATGGAGCGTCGAGCCTCAACAAGAATAATGACAGCGTTTGCGAGGGTAGAATCCCAGATTTCAATAGCAAAGCGTGGACAAACCTAAAAATAAAAGCGGATAAAAACACGATTAAAGCATATGTGAATTCGGTTTTAATTTGCGATTTTACAGATGACGGCGCTATTTTAAGTGCGGGGCGTGCATCACTTTACAGCTCTTATAACAAAAATTCTTTTGATAACGTTGAAATTGCACCAATAAACGATACTCCATATATCGTGCGTTTTGATAATACTGATGAGAACTTTGAGTATTTTGGTGACTGGAATCACATCACGATGGGGAGTTTCAAGCATTATAAACGTACTGTTTCCGAGGGCGGAAAAGGTGATAAATTGGTAGTTAATTTTAGGGGCAAAGGCATCGCACTTTGCGGAACGGCAAACGGTGCCATCCTTTCTATCAAGCTTAATGGCACAAATATAAACGGTAATTTCATCGCCCCGGATTCTAGTTTTAGGGAGGTATTCTACCATATTTTCGGCTTAGAAAATCAAGAACATGAAATTGAGATTACTATCAAAAATGGCTCCCTCGGGGTAGACGCTATGGAAGTTACACTATAAATATATAAAATAATTCTACAAAAGAAGGAAGAAAAGAATGTTTAATTCGACAAATAAAATGACACAGGGCAATGAATTCAGGCAAATAATAATGTTCTCGCTGCCCTTAGTAGTGGGGAATTTGTTCCAGCAAACATATAATATTGTTGATTCGATTATTGTGGGAAAGCACTTCGGATCGGACGCATTAGCAGCGGTCGGGGCGACAGGCTCAATGACGTTTTTATTTTATTCGCTCTGCCTCGGTCTATCGGTCGGGGCGGGAATCATGGTTTCGCAATATTTCGGTGCCGATAAACATGACGATGTGCGTAGTGCGATAATCAACTCCGCCTATGTCGTGCTTGGAATCGGCTTGATTATTAGTATTTTATCAGTTATTTTCGTTAAGCCTTTGCTGATTTTGCTTGACACTCCCGACAGTTTAATTGAAACTTCTGCAAGTTATATGAAAATCACTTGCGGCGGCACAATTGCCGTCGCCTTATTCAATTGGGCTTCGGCAATGATGCGCTCATTCGGGAATGTGAGAACACCTCTCTTTGCCTTAATTTTAGCGAATATAATCAATATTTCACTCGATATCATATTCGTTTACGGCTTCAATCTTGGTGTAGCATCGGTTGCATGGGCAACAATAATCGCACAATTTATTTCGGGAATTTTCACTCTAGTTGTTGCATTTAAGCAAATCGGCTACTTCAGGGAATTAAAACATGAGCTTAGACCTAAATTCGCCACGATAATTAAATGTTTACAGGTAGGAATACCGATTTCGCTACAAAATGCAATGATTGCAATTTCTATGGTAGTCTTGCAGAAAGTCGCTAACGGCTTCGGTGAAATTGTTATGGCGGCATATACTACTACAATGCGGATTGAGCAGCTAGTACAGCAGCCCTTCCAGTCGCTCAATGCGGCAATAGCAACCTTTGCCGCCCAGAATGTCGGTGCGAATCGTTATGACAGGGCAGTGCGTGGCTATTTTGCCAGCATTAAAGCGGCATTAGCTTTCACTGGGGTCATTATGATTACATTCTTGCTTTTCAGCGGGAATGTTGTATCGTTATTTGTTAATGATGCAGAAGTTATTACATTAGCATCAAAAGCGTTGCGGTTTGCGTGCTTTTTCTATGCCGCTCTTGGAACTATTCATGTGACGAGGGGCTTCCTAAACGGTGTTGGCGATACAAGATATGCTTTGCTCAACGGTGCGGGCGAAGTCTTTGGAAGAATTGTTTTCTCATTCGTTCTATTGCAAATTGGATTTGCTCATTGGTCGGTATGGGGAACAACTTGCTTAACATGGCTTCTAGTTGCTGCAATGGGCATAATACGCTATCGCAGGGGCGAATGGCGCAATCGTGCCTTTGTAGAAGAAAGTTAATCCAATAACATTACCCTTACATATTACTACAAGGTGTGTCGGATTCGACACACCTTGTAGTATTTCTATACGGTTTTATGCGAATTCTATCGTCGCATTTTAAAGCTCTGTATCTGCGAATTCCTGAATCAATGCTTTCATCGGCTCTGTAAGATGTTTATTTTTATGATGAACTAAAGAAAAATGCCGTGTGAGTGCCATATCAGGAATGTCAATCTCGCACAATTCGCCACGCTGCACATAGGGCTGCGCCATACGATGCGACAACACGGATACCCCCAAATTCTGCAGTAACGCAGAAATGATGGAATCGAAACTGTGGGAAGTCCATTTTACTTGAATTTTCGCTTTATGTTTCTCCAATTCTTTCTTAAATAGTTCTCTTGTTCCGCTGCCGTCCTCCCGAACAATAAAGGAACAATCCAGAATATCTTTAAGGCGAACATCTTCTCTATTAGCAAGGGGATGGTTCTTATGGCAAACTAATACCAGCCGATCCTCAAGCAGGGGAGAAAGTAGAATCTCCTTGTGCTTAGTTCGCCCTTCCACAAAAGCAAAATCCAGCTTGCCAGTTAAAAGATGTTCTTCTATAACTGCCGTATTATCAACAAGAACACAGACGGATACATTTGGATTTTCTTCTTCGTACAAACTTATAACAGGCGGCAGAATGCTTTTCCCGATTGTAATAGTCGCCCCCACTGAAAAACGCGGGGATAGTGACAGACCGCCCATATCCTTGTTCATCGTGTCGGTAAGATTCAAGATTTGGTTCACATACTCTAACAGGCGAAGCCCCTCGTTAGTAATGTAAAGCCTTTTGCCAATTCGGTTGAACAATGCTACACCATATTCGCTTTCAATTTCTGCGATCGCTTGGCTGATTGTAGGCTGCGCAATGTACAATTCTTCGGCTGCCCTGCTCATATTCATATGCCTAGCAACCGCCTGAAAAATCTCCATAGTTCGTATTGTCATTTTATCACCTATTGTATTTTTACTATCGTTATTATTACTATTATATATTATACACTATTAAGAATCAAGTGTATAATAAGATTATGACTATAAAGAAAAATACCACTAGGAGTGTTAAGTATGAAAACAATTATTGTAGGTGGCGTAGCGGGCGGAGCTTCTGCTGCTGCTCGTTTGCGTCGTTTGGATGAAAATGCGCAAATTCTATTGCTTGAGCGTGGTGAGTTTATATCATTTGCGAATTGCGGTCTGCCTTATTATGCGGGTGGCGTAATTAAGGAACAGGAAGATCTTCTCTTACAATCACCAGATAGCTTTCATAAACGGTTCCGCATTGATGTACGGGTTTTTTCCGAAGTAATAGGGATTGATAAAGACAGCAAAACTATCACGGTGAAAAATCATAGCACGGGAGAAACTTACATCGAATCTTATGATAAGCTGATCCTATCCCCAGGGGCTAAGCCCGTTATTCCACGATTTAACGGAGTAGATAATCCCAATGTTTTTACGTTACGTAATATACCCGATACAGTCGCTATTATGGATTATATTCGCCTACATAACGCTAAAAGTGCCGTCATCGTCGGTGGCGGATTTATCGGTGTTGAGATGGCGGAGAATTTGCAAGATGCAGGTATTGAAACTTCCATTGTTGAGATGCAGGACCATCTGATGGCATCACTAGATTTTGATATGGCGTCTTTTGTGCATAATCGTATTCGTGAAAAGGGCGTCGACTTGCATTTATCAAACACTGTCAAAGAGATAATCAATGACGGTGATGAAACTCATGTCATTCTGTCAAGGGGGAGTTTAGCTACTGATTTAGTTATTCTAGCCGTCGGCGTAAAGGCGGATACCGACTTTTTGATAAATTCCGGCATTAGAAGAAATGAGCAGGGCGGCATTATCGTCAATGAGCAAATGTTGACCTCCGACCCGAATATTTATGCCGTCGGCGATGCCGTCGAGATAGTCAATTTCGTTTCAGGGCAAAAGGCGATGATTCCATTAGCAGGTCCAGCAAATAAGCAAGGGCGAATTGCTGCTGATAATATTTATGGAATTGCAAGTAAATACGAGGGAACGCAGGGTTCCTCAATTATAAAGGTATTTGATCTTACCGCCGCATCAACGGGCATTACCGAAAAGCAAGCTATAGCAAATGGGTTAAATTATGAAAAAAGCTTCACATATTCCGCTTCCCATGCAAGCTATTATCCCGGCGGTTCAAGCATGACGATTAAAACAATTTTCGATAAAACAACTGGCAAAATACTCGGCGCTCAAATTGTAGGAAAAGACGGCGTAGATAAGCGATGCGACGTGATGGCGGCGGCAATTCGAGCAGGTATGACGGCGCATGATTTAACTAATCTAGAGCAATGCTATGCGCCACCATATAATACCGCCAAAGATCCAGTTAATTTTGCAGGATATGTAATTGAGAACATAATGAATGGAAAAGTGGCAATCCATCATTGGCACGACGTTGATGCGCTCCAACAGCAAGATGATGCCCTTCTTTTAGATGTCAACACGGCGGAAGAATTCCAAAACGGTCACATCACAGGAGCAATCAATATTCCTCTTGATAATCTTCGTGAACATATGCATGAATTGGATTCATCTAAACGAATTTTCATCAATTGTTTCAGCGGATTACGCAGTTATATAGCTTGCCGTATCTTATCGGCAAATGGCATTACTTGTTCGAATCTTTCAGGCGGGTATCAACTTTATCAAGCAATTAAGGGCGGGAAAACACCACCGGCAAACTCTTGCTATCCAAAGATGCCGACTACTTCTACATCGGTGCAATCGAAAAAAATAAACTCCGCACAACTACTTACAACGGAGCAAATTAAAAGTGTGAAAGGACAGGGATTTCTCTATAATAAAGGCACCCGGAACTTTTCAGGTAGAGTGATAACTGAAAATGGAATTCTAACAGACGAACAAATGTCAATTGTGACTCAGGCAGCAAGACAATTCGGAAATGGCAATATCGCCCTAACAGTGCGTTTAACACTAGAGATTCAGGGTATTCCATATGAAAAGATTCCCGAGATGGTTCAATTTATGGAGGAACACGGACTGCAAATAGGCGGAACTGGTTCTAAAGTGCGCCCAATTGTCGCCTGTAAGGGAACGACTTGTAGCAATGGTCTTTGCGATACAACTAGTCTAGGCACAATAATTCACAAGCGCTTTTATGAAGGATATCGTTCGGTTACATTGCCGCATAAAATTAAGATTGCTATCGGCGGTTGTCCGAATAACTGCGTCAAGCCTGATTTAAATGACATCGGCATTGTCGCAATTCGAACACCTAAGACGATTCCCGACAATTGCAGGGGTTGTAAAAAGTGCGGCGTTGTTGATGTATGCCCAATTTCTGCTTCAGCAATTAAAGATAATAAAATAACCATTGATATGGATATTTGCAATAGTTGCGGTAAGTGCATTGACAAATGCTATTTTGATGCTATGGAAAATACCGAAGTACAGTATAAAGTCTATGTTGGTGGGCGCTGGGGCAAGCAGATTCGCCACGGATCTGTACTATCTAAGCCCGTATCCGAGGAAGAAGCTTTAGATTTGATTGAAAAGTCAATTCTTCTCTTCAAAAAAGAAGGTATAACTGGGGAGCGTTTTTCCGATACTATTGAGCGCCTAGGCATGGATTATATAGATGCGACGCTAAATAGTGAGAAATTACTGCAAGAAAAAAGTGAGATATTGCAGATTCAGACTGTTGGAGGCGCTAAATTCTAAAGGAGGACTTAAAATGAAATTAAGAATCGTTATAGCTTCTGTGCTGATTCTATCGGCTTTATCTATGTTGACAGCCTGCCATACTGATAGCGAACAGAGTAGTGAATCCGCAGATAGCTTTTACAGTTTTACAGATAGTATTGGACGCAACATTACATTGAGTGAGCGCCCCGAAAGAGTTGCCGCCATCACTGGCAGCTATGCCGATACATGGCTTTTGGCGGGGGGAGAACTTTATGCAACTACCCAAGATGCCTGGGACGATGAGGGAATTCTATTACCCGACAATGTGCTGAATTTAGGCTCTATCAGGGCGCCGAGCATGGAGATCATTGTTGAAAATCAGATAGATTTCGTTATTCTTTCTTCTAAAATTGAAGATCATCTGAAGCTTTCTACCCAGTTAGAAAAGCTAGAAATACCCTGTGCTTTTTTTGGAGTGGAGGTATTCGACGATTACCTCCATATGCTCAAGATTTGCACCGACATTACTGGTCAGGAAGATTTATATAAGAAGAACGGTACCGATATAAAGGCGCAGATTGATGCCGCCATCGCACGAAAAGAGGGGAAGAATGCACCGAGTGTTTTGTTCATGCGTGCCTTCTCCACTGGAGTTAGTGTAAAAAATAGTGATAATATGACGGGTGCAATGCTTAAGGAATTAGGCTGTACCAATATTGCGGATAGTGACAGCTCCTTATTAGAAAACCTCAGCATGGAGATTGTAGTTCAAGAGGATCCAGATTTCATCTTCTTTGTCACTATGGGAACATCGGAGGAAAAAGCACTAGCATCTATGCGTGCCGAATTAGAGGGTAATCCTGCTTTTAGTGGTCTTTCCGCAGTGAAGAATGATCGATACATTCAACTGCCGAAAAACCTATTCCATCAAAAGCCAAACCGTCAATGGGGGGAAAGCTATGAAATTCTTGCGAATATTCTCTACGGAGAAGAGTCACAATAAAGCACTTCCGCCTTATGTTGTGCTAGTTATAGGTGTATTACTTCTACTTATATCAGTAATAGCAAGTTTATGCTTTGGCGCAGCATCGTTGATGCCGTCGTCACTACTTGCCGATTTAGCAGGCAGAGGAGATGGAACGGCATTACGTATTGTTCAGCATATCCGCCTTCCCCGAATTGCCGCTACACTTCTCGCTGGTTCGAGTCTTGCGGTCGCAGGAATGGTGATTCAATCTGTACTGAAAAATCCTCTTGCTAGCCCGGGCATTATCGGTGTCAATTCGGGTGCTGGATTTATGGCAACATTAGCTTGCGCCCTTTTCCCCGCACAAATTAAACTAATACCGATTGCCGCCTTTTTAGGAGCTTTCATAACCGTATTGCTCGTATACGGAATTGGTTGTGCGACGGGCGCTTCCCGTATTACGATTGTACTTGCAGGTGTCGCCGTCAGCGGGATTTTATCGGCTGGAATTGATACTGTTGTGACGATAGTGCCGAATGCATTGACGGGTAGTAATATGTTCCGAATTGGCGGAGTGGCGGGGGTGACCTTTTCGGGAATTTTCCCACAAGGCTATATTATGATAGTCGCCATGGCGGCGGTATTCTTTCTTCGCAATGAGATTGATGTACTATCACTAGGCAAGGAAACCGCCAAAAGTCTTGGTTTGAATGTCGGTCTTTATCAGTTTTTACTACTAGGACTAGCGGCATTGCTGGCAGGATCCGCAGTAAGTTTTGCAGGATTGATTAGCTTTATTGGGTTGTTGATTCCCCACATCGCAAGACGTCTAGTCGGCACGCAGAGCAAGGTATTAATTCCTTGTTGCATTATATATGGAGCGGCTTTTTTATCATTCTGTGACTTAGTGGCGCGTATATTGTTTGCTCCTTACGAGATTCCCGTCGGCCTTGTGCTATCCATACTCGGGGGACCATTCTTTATATATCTTCTAATGCGGCAGAGAAAGAGGGGTATAAATGCTTAATTTGAAAAAAGTCACTGGTGGATATCACGGCGTGCCCGTTGTTCGGGATATTTCAATGCAATTTATGCCTGGAGCGCTAAATATTATTATCGGACCTAATGGCTGCGGTAAAAGCACGATAATGCGCATTGCAGCTGGGCAACTACCACCGCAAAGTGGTGAGGTGCAATTAGATGGAGAAGCTTTCAGCACGATAAAAAGGCAAGACTTGGCAAGGAGAATTGCATATTTACCACAAAGTCAGAACATTCCCGATATTGCAGTTCAAAATCTAGTAATGCACGGTAGATTCCCACATTTATCATATCCACGGCGCTACCGAAAAGAGGACATCGCCATAACTAAGCAGGTATTGGAGCAACTTGGAATTGCGAATCTAGCTGAAAAGCAAATGAACACATTGTCGGGCGGCGAAAGGCAGAAAGCCTATATCGCTATGTTATTAGCGCAGAACGGCGATATAATTTTCATGGATGAGCCCACTACTTACTTGGACATCAGCCATCAGTTAGAGATAATGGAAATCCTGAATTCCTTAAAAGAACGAGGCAAAACTCTCGTTGTGATTTTGCATGATTTAAATTTAGCAATGCGTTATGCCGATCGAGTTTTTCTCATGAATGGGGGGAATCTACTCTACGATGGAAGCATTGACGGTCTTTTCAATTGTGGGTTGTTAGACGATGTTTTCGCGGTAAAGACTCAGCGAGTCGAAACTGAAATGGGTCCGCAATACTACTTCATACCGAAAGAGCATTTATAAAAACAGTGGTACCCTTCACCGCAGAAACAAACTTTTCCCGCCCGCCTAACTAAAATCTAGTCAGGTGGGCGAATTATTGCTGGAACGTTCAATTGCAAGATGTGATACACATTATTCACACAATGTTAACCATAATCAAGCTATTTAGATATTGCTTTTATATTAGGAGTATGATATTATCATATATATCGCAAAACAATATGTATTTCTGTTTTGCGTTTATATTTCAATTTGAGTTAGTCATAGCTAACCGCATATGTTAAAGATAAATACAGGTTAGTCTATTATTTTTAAGCATAAGTTAGTCATGACTAACTTATGCGAAAGGAAGAAAACAATGAAAGCAAGCAAAAGCACATTCGTGCTTTTAATTTTACTGATATTACTATCAATAATGTCATTATTTGTGGGCGTTATTGATGTTAGCATTTTTGATGTGTTAAAAGGTGATTTCCAGCACCTTGATATTGTTCTTATTTCAAGATTGCCTAGGCTCCTAGCGATTCTATGCACGGGTGTAGGTATGAGTGTAGCGGGGCTTATTATGCAGCAGCTTTGCATGAATAAGTTTGTAGCACCATCGACCGGGACTACAATTTCATCAGCGCAGCTTGGGATTCTGTTAGCATTACTATTTATGCCGAATTCCACATTAGTAGGCAGAGTGATTTTCTCATTTGTTGCCGCCGTTGCAGGGACTTGGATTTTTGTAGCTTTCATTCAAAAGATAAAGTTCAAAGATGTTGTTATGGTGCCGCTAGTTGGGATTATGATGGGGAGCGTAATTAACGGTGTTACGAATTATCTTGCCTATAAATATGGAATGTTGCAAGCATTGTCGTCATGGTTAGTAGGCGATTTCTCATTAATAATACGAGGACGTTATGAAATCGTCTTTTTAGTGCTTCCTCTTGTAGTAATTGCATTCATCTTTGCTAATCATTTTAACATAGTCGGCATGGGAGAAGATTTTTCTAAAAATCTAGGTATAAATTATAATGTTGTGCTATTCATGGGCCTATCAATTGCAGCATTAATCACTGCGAGTGTTGTGGTGACGGTTGGAAGTGTTCCTTATTTAGGGCTAATTATACCGAATATTGTGTCCATCTTTAAAGGCGACAAGATTCGTGGCACATTGATCGATACCGCATTGTTCGGCGGAGTATTTGTTTTAGCATGTGATATTATCGGCAGAATTGTGAATCGTCCTTATGAACTGCCTATAAATTTAGTTGTTGGTGTAATTGGCAGCATTCTGTTTTTAGGATTACTATTTTATAGATTAAGCCCATCCGCACGAGCGAAGTTAAGCGAGCGTACCCGCAAGTCAAAGCAGAATTCGATTAAGGAGGCGTAATATATGCTGGCAGTTAAAAGCAATAGATCAAAGATTATAATATTAGCTGGGATAGTTATTATAGCTTCACTATTCTATCAATTTTCAGGAATCGATATAGCGTATTTCAGTTATGCAATGAGCATAAGAACACCTAAACTAATCGTCATGTTGATAACGGCATTTTGTATTGGTAGTGCATCGGTCATATTTCAGTCGATAATTCAAAATACCATCGTCACACCGTGCTTATTAGGAATGAACTCTCTTTACATATTAGTACATACAGCGACTGTATTTATACTTGGTTCCACAAGCTTTCTAGTAACTAACAAAACGCTTTCTTTTTCTATTGATTTAGTAGTTATGGGTTTTGCATCGATGTTAATATACGGCTATCTTTTTAAAAAAACTAAAGGCAACGTCTTGTACATTCTTTTAGCCGGTACGGTAATGTCGACTTTTTTCAGTAGCGTCACCAGCACATTGCAACGCATCATGGATCCTAATGAATATGATACATTGCAGAATGCGTTGCTTGCGAGCTTCCATAAAGTAAATTCAAGCATTATTGGTTTTTCGATAGTTCTTATCGCATTAATCCTGCTGCTATTAAGGAAGGAGTTGGCGCTCCTGAATGTACTTACATTGGGTAAAAACCATGCAATTAATTTAGGTGTCAACTATGATCGTTCCGTGCGAAGATTACTACTTGGCGTAACTCTATTAATTGCAATCGCAACCGCAATGGTAGGACCAATTTCTTTCCTTGGACTGATTATAGCGAATCTCTCCAGGCAGCTTTTTAAAACTTATCGGCATAGTTATTTGATTTTTGGATCGACTTTAATTGGGATGGTCGTTCTAATAATCGGGCAAGGACTTATTGAAAGGGTGTTCAGCTTCAGTGTCAATATTAGCGTATTTATTAATGTTGGTGGAGGTATATATTTTCTATATCTTCTGCTACGGAACAGGGGGAATGTTTAATGCAAGTTACAAATTTAACAAAAATATATGGCAAGAAGTCAGTAGTAGATGATGTCAGCTTCGAGATACCAAAAGGGAAAGTCACCTCAATGATTGGACCGAATGGTGCAGGGAAGTCAACGGTGCTTAATATGATTTCACGACTTATTGCAAGGGACGGGGGGAATGTCGATTTCAAGGGCAAGGATATTGCCCAGTGGAAGAGCAGGGAACTATCTAAGAAGCTTGCGATACTCACGCAAACAAACAATATCAGCATGAAACTCACAGTTAAGGAGCTTGTAACCTTTGGGCGATTCCCGTATAGCGGCAGCAGGGTCACTCAGGAGGATGTCAAAATTATTGATGAGGCGATAGAGTACATGGAATTAACCGAAATGGAGAATCGCTTCCTAGATGAACTATCTGGAGGACAACGCCAACGAGCATATATAGCTATGGTAATTGCACAGGATACTGAATATATCTTGCTCGATGAACCGACAAACAATTTAGATATATATCACGCAACTAATATGATGAAAATTGTGCGCCGCCTATGTGATGAATTAGGCAAGACAATTGTTTTAGTCCTGCATGAACTCAATTATGCAGCATTCTATTCCGATTATATATGTGCATTTTCCAATGGGGAGATTGCAAAATTTGGCACAGTTGAGGAGGTGATGACAAAAGAAAATTTATCGGAAATCTATAATGTTGATTTTGAGGTTCTCGAAATTAACGGCAAGCCGTTATCTGTATATTATTAAAATTTAAGGAGATATAAAATGAAAAAGTTATTTTTATCGGTGTTTACATTTATACTAGTTTTATCTTTTGTAGGATGCTCGTCTGGCAATTCTACAAGCAGCAATAACAGCTCATCGAATTCATCGGTGGGGGAGAGTGATACTCCATCAAATGTTACTATTAGTCACTTCCTTGGCGAGGTTGAAGTGCCATATGATCCTCAGCGCATTGTTACTCTAGATCTAGCGGCATTAGATGTGATCGATGCACTAGGATTGGGTGACAGAGTTGTCGGTATGCCAAAACAGTCCCAAGTTGAATATTTAATGTCATATAACAACAATGAAGATGTTGCCCACCTAGGTTCACTTTTTGAAGTTGATATGGAGAAGTTAGTTTCTCTTAAGCCCGACATTATTTTTATCGGCGGCAGACTTAGCGACGAGTATGAGAATATATCTAAAATTGCGCCGACTGTTCTATTTAGAGCGGACAATGAAGCTGGATATATTAAGAGTCTAGATGAGAATCTTAATGAGATTGCTTCAATCTTCGGAAAAGAAGGCGACGTAAAGGACATCATTAATGACTTCAATACGAGAATAGATAAAATTAAAGAGGAAGCAGCCGATAAGACCGCAATTGTTGGTTTAGTTACAAGTAGTTCTTTTAATACTTTAGGTAAGACGGGGCGCTGCTCAATTATATCTAACGAAGCTGGATTTGAGAATATAGCCGACGATATCGATAGCACGCACGGCGATACAGCATCTTTTGAGCTACTTGTCGACAAAAATCCTAACTACATTTTCGTTTTAGATAGGGATTCGGCAATAAATGCTGAAGGGGCGCAATTGGCGGAGCAGGTTATGGACAATGAATTAGTTGCAAAGACCGATGCCCACAAAAGTGATCAAATCATCTACCTAACTCCAGATGCATGGTATCTTGCCGAGGGTGGTATAACGGCGACGGATATAATGATAAAGGATTTAGAGAAAGGTATTCTAGGTGAATAGGAGAATTTAGCTTAAACATAATGAAGTCTATTCTCAATATACTTGCTTAATTTAACCCCTGCTGAACGGAAGTTTAGCAGGGGTTATTTGAGGCGCCCTCCTGAAATTTCTAGCTGTGATTAATGTGCAAACATTGTAGTTTGCATTAGTCTAATATCATCAACTATAGCTAATGGGTTCAAATTACAAACTTTTCAACTATATATCATAAGCACTATAAATTATACTAAAGGTTCAATGTTTTTAGACTTTGTAGCCAAGGAATTAGAAAAAACTTTGTACAAAAGAGCCATTGAATATGCAAATGTAATGGATTACAATGAATTAAGTAGGGGGAAAACAAATTACCCTACAATAAAAAAAGTAATATTAAAGGGGAGGAAATTCAATGCGAATTAAAAAGTTCATTTCATTAATTCTGAGTGCTGCTATTGCAATATCGTCGATTAATGTGACGGCATTAATTACAGCTTTAGCGGCTGATCCTTGGGATGGAATGACGGAGAAAAGTATTTTGAGGGAGAGTGGGATAATTTAATCTCTACTAGCGATTACAGGCACGGTGAAAACGATAAGGGCGAATACGTGTGGAATGGCCTTATTCAATCTAACGAAGATACTAGATTGCCTATGGGTAAATATTTAAAAGCTGTATTTACAGCTGAAGAAATCCCACAAGATGACACAAAGATTTTTGTGTTCCAGCCTTATAATGATAAGTGGGGTGGGTGGAATGAGAATCCAGTGTATTTTGAAGAAGCAATATATGATTCCACCGATGATACCTATTCGATTTATATTAGTATTGACAAGATAAAGGATTCGCTTGATGAGGGCAAAATAAAAGGCATTAATATTTCTTTCGCTCAGGCAGAACCTGAATTAAAGTTAGTAGGTTATTATGAATTGTCGGGAGGAGCTACTCCACCAACGGGGCAAGAACCGAACATACTTATAGAAATAACGGAAGAAGACTTAATTGATGAGGGTCTATCGGTCTCGGATTGGTCTAACGCATCTAAGGCCACCGTATATGTAAAGATGACTTCCGGTGATAGCACATCGCTAATTAATGGCTTAATAATGATGTGGCCTACAGGTGAGGATGGTGAGCCCGTAGGAAAAGCATCTAGTAAATACATTGTTGGTAGGAATAATACCTCTGACAAGACTGGCGGAGCAATTCAAGATAATTTGATTGGTAATGCTGGAACAGGTAATTATGCATTGCCGGAAATAAATATAAATAAAAGCATCCAAGATAGTGCTAAGATTGACGGTGAAAAACCAGTTTGGGACGATTCTTATTTAGAACAATTCACCCTCTATATCCGAACTACAACTCCCAATGCTAATTGTGAGCTGCTCGGAATTAGATTCAACAATGGAAAAACATATCCAAAAGATTTTACCATTCCTGTTTGTGAAGGTGCAGATTATGATGAAGAGATCACAACAGATAAGCAAAAGTTAGAGAATTCTCTAAATTATGCGCAAACAATGGATAGCTCAAAATATACGGAAAGCACATGGGCGGCATTCCAAAATGCACTAGCTTCAGCTAGAAGTGTATTTGAAACAGATGGTTTAGCACAAAGTGAATATGGGAATGCACACGCAAACCTCCAAAGAGTAAAATCTAAACTAGAATTTATTCCAAGTACGAGCGCTGGCAATCCATTACCATTCAGAGAAATCTCCGGTGATGATACAGTGTTTGAGATGGGGGCAGGAATAAACCTAGGTAACACAATGGACGGTCATTCAGGATTCACTCCTTCAGAGACCGCATGGCAGAATGTAGTTACTACAAAAGAAAATATTAAAGCACTTCATAGCGCAGGCTTTAATACAGTAAGAATTCCAGTAACATGGGGATCGAAAATAGATGATGAAAACGGTTATAAAATCGATGAGAATTGGATGAGCCGAGTTCAGGATATAGTTGATTACTGTGTGTCGCTTGACATGTATGCAATTATTAATATTCATCATGACGGCGCAGAACAAGATGGCTGGTTAAGAGTTGCATCGGATGAAATCGATTTAGTCGCCGAAAAGTTTGAAGCAGTATGGAGACAAATCGCCGAGCGATTTAAGGACTATGATGAACATCTGATATTTGAATCTATGAATGAGATCACTTGTTCAGCAACAGATAAAAATGGTGCTGAAGCGATCGCTTACGATACACCAATCATCGTAAACCTAAACCAATTATTTGTAAATGTTGTCCGTTCAACGGGATCGAACAATACAAAGCGCTGGCTAACAGCAGTGTCGCATTATGCTAATATCGGCACGCAGTCAGGATTCACACTTCCGAGTGATTCGTACAATTCAAATAACAGAATTATGTTTGCCGCTCACATTTACAAGCACTCAACATATGTACAATGGACATATAATGAAATTTATGAAGTTGTCGATGGTTTAAAGAAGATGGCGGCAAAACATAAAGTTCCTCTCTTTTTAGGCGAATACGGGAACAGAAACTACGTACAAGCTGGAACGGAAACAGGATATAACGACATTGCTAGAGCTTATTTCTGCGAAATTGTTCATAAAGCGTGTCAAGTGGCGGGAGTTGTTCCAGTAGTTTGGGATCAAGGATACAACGATGATAATCCAATGATAGAATCAACGGGTATTTTCACATATTGGGACAGACAAGCGAGAGAACCGCTATTTAAGTCTATTACCGATGCAATGATGCGTGGGACTTATCTACCACCGACTTCCAAGAACTTGAGCTATGACTTCAAGGACATTGTAGAAGGTACGACTGTAAAGCCTATTACTGATATCGTAACAAGCACAGACGAATTGACTATGACTTTAGGTGAGAATAAAACGATTACAGCAACAGTATCGCCTGCTGACACAAACGATGTTGTTCTATGGAGCTCGGATAATGAGAATGTTGCAACAATTAGCCGCGGAATTATTCGCGCTAGAGGAATTGGCACGACGACAATTCGTACATATTCACAAAGTGGTTCAGTAGAAAAAGAGATTAATATTACTGTAAAACCAGCAAAATCATCTAATCCTGCAAAAAAGATTGAAGTTGAATCGGATTCATATACCGTTTTAGAGGGAAGAAACTTCATGCTCAATGCTATGGTATCCCCGATTTCTTCAAACGATTATGTAACGTATAGATCATCGAATGAAAATGTTGCGACAGTATCAGCGCTAGGAAAAGTTGTTGCTGTTAGCACTGGTACAACCTTTATTACTATGACGGCATCTTCGGGCATTACTAAGACTGTTAAGGTTAATATTACACACACTGATAATTATGATTCTATGGATGTATCATTGAACGTACTATATAATGATGATGCGCTCAAATACTGGGGAACTGAAAAGGGACAACCCGTAACAGTTACTGGTAATGGTCAGTATACAGTTAAATTCGACCTAGCTAACGATTTATCGTCAGTCGGCGCAAAAGCTGGTGTCACAGGTATTAATAATTTAACTGCAATATATATTAGAGACCATATGGTTGCAATTGGAGAAGCGACTTCATCTAAACTAGTTTCGGCTGACGTTAGATACGATAAGGTAGTAGTAGACGGGCAGGAGCTTACCATTAATAACAGCGACTTCAAGCCGGCATTAAAGGAATCCTCTGGAGAATTCGATACAGGAGATCCGATCAACGCTTGGGATGGTTCTGTCGTCGATGAGATAACTAATGTTGATCATAGAGTTAATTTCACTACTTCCTCTAATCCGCAGACAATGGAAGTAACATTTACTCTTCGCAATGTTGAATTCATGGAGCCGACATCTGATAAAGTCGAAGAAGCGACGGAGATGACAGCAGTATCGGACGAAAAGATAGAAGTTAGTAATGTGGGTGACCAAATTGAGTTAATGGTTAAACTTAATCCTACAACTACTGATTCGTTTGTAACCTTCCTATCCTCTGACTCATCAATTGCATCGGTAGATAGCATTGCTAGAGCCGCCGATGCTGATGGAATCGTTAGAGCTACCGTGTCCACATTTAGTGAAGGCAAGGTAACTATTACCGCCGTAACTGAAAATGGCTTGCAAACTGAATTTACTATCCTTGTTGGCGAATATATTGAGGAAGACGATGGCGAGGATGGCGAAGACGGCACAGATGAAGAGGATAATGGTAGTGACATTGAAGATGATAAGACTGATGACGAAGAAGACGATGACGACAACGGCGACGGTAAAGACGATGAAGATGGCATAGACAAAGACGGCGAAGATGGTAAGACTGATGACGGACAAGACGATGACAAGGAACCATCTGATAAAGATGGTGCAGATACCGAAAAGACGGATGCTGAAAAGAATCCGACTACTGGGATCGAAGAGTCATTAACCTTATTCGGTGTTTCAATTATAGCGCTATCGGCACTTGCATTAAGTATAAAACTTAGAAAAAGAAAGCGTCCAGCCGCATAACGCCAAACATTAAAGCAATAGCATAAACTTACACTAGCATTCCCAACTAGGGAATGCTAGTGTGTTTTTTGCGCTCAAACGGCAATTCTGAACTTATATCGTCTTTATATGTGAAATCGCATGATAAAAGCGGATATTCTTCAAAAGTGAACCTTGATATTGAAGTATTTATTCAAAAACAGTAGAGGTTTGATACTTCATTTCTTCAGAAGCAAAGATCGAATTTCATTAAAAAACTATGAAACTACACCGTTACATATGCAATATGCACTAAAATCAAGCTTAAATGTTGTTAACTTTTAAGCTTGATTATTAAATTTATAGAATGTATAATGAAGATACACTCCAAACTTGCAAGGTATTTATGGAGAATACAGACAAAGGTATTGATAATGTGAATAATGACAGAATAGTGCATTCAAAAAAGATAATCCCGTTAGTGAAATTCTTGCTCCCCACACTAACAAAATCCGAAAGAAAGGTGGCGGAATATCTGCTCAACTATCCTGAAAAGGTAGTGAAACTAACATTAGTTGATTATGCTGAAATATCGGATAGTAGCCAAGCATCGGTTATTCGTCTTTGTAAGAAGATGGGGCTAAGTGGGTATACTGAACTTAAATCCACACTTTCGCAGCAGCTGGGCGAGATTAGCGCTTCATATGAGCTAACAGGATTCGAAGATGGCAGCCTAGGCAGCGATATGATTGAGATAATGGAGAATGTATTCAATGTAAATATCGAGATATTGAAAGAAACCTTTGCTCTAGCTAGTGATGAATACAATAAAGCTTTTGAAGCTTTATGCAATGCTAATCAAATTTGTTTCTTTGCAATCGGTGATGCAATGGTGCCCTGTGAATATGCAAAATTTAAATTTAGACGATTAGGATATATTTGCTTTGTCGAACAAGATAGTGACATCATGATGATAAATGCTAGTCAAATGAAAAAAGGTGATGTTGCAATTGCCATTTCCCATTCGGGGAATACTAGGCAAGTTGTCGATGCTATGAAAATCGCTAAAGAAGCTGGTGCAACTACAATATGTATTACCAAGAGGGAAAAGTCCGAGCTGAGCGTGCATTACGACATCAAATTATTCACAGCGACACCTGATATAAGTGTAGGGCAAGAAATTGTCGCAAGAAGAAGTTCGGAACATGCAATACTTGAGGCATTATATTTTGCAGTCCTCCAACATGATGAAGTGAAAAATCTAAAAAAGATTAAAACTACTTCACAAGCTATGGAGGCAAACAAAATATAAAGAAATCAACGATGCAATGGTATTAAGCCGTGAGGGCTTTATATAAAATAAAAACATGGAGGAAATCAAATGAAGAACATTCTAAGAACAATTGCACTATCTATTATAGTTGCGATGGCAGTGGGTCTAATCGGATGTACAGGCAATGATGCTAGCTCCGGTAGTTCCCAGGGAGGATCTCAAGCAGGGGATTCAGCAACAGGCTACAACAAGACTGAGTATAACTTAGTATTCATTCCTAAATTAGTCCACGAATGGTACGAGGATGTAAAAATAGGAGTAGATAAAGCGGTAGCGGAGCTAGCTGAAAAAGGAATCACAGTCAATTACAGCTGGGAGCCACCTGCGGACGCAGTTGTAACAGAGCAAATTGCTAAGATCGAGGCAGCCGCTTCAAAGAATCCGGATGGAATCGCTGTTGCTATTATTGATGCATCAGCATCGACAACAGTAATAAACGAGCTAGTCGACCAAGGAATTAATGTAACCACATTCGACAATGACGCCCCAGATTCGAAACGTAAGTATTATTGCGGTCACTCAACTAACTATGAAGACGGTGTAGAAATTGCCGAAAGATTAGCAAAATCGCTTAATGAGGAGGGCGAAGTTGCTATTCTAGCTGGAACGCTCAGCGCTATCAACCACCAAGAGCGTGTTAAAGGATTCGAGGATACAATTGCAAAATACCCAAATATGAGTATAGTCGATAAGCAAGCTGACGAAGACTCAATTGAAATTGCACTAAATGTTACTGAAGGCTATTTAGCAACATATCCAAATCTAAAGGCTATCTACGGTGTAAACGCAGCAAGCCCAATCGGCGCAGCTCGTGCATTGAAAGATGCTAACAAGGCAGGCGATATTAAAATCGTTGGTATGGGAGAGAACGATGAAGCAATGCAATATATGGACGAAGGAACAATTGAATTATCAAGGAAGAAAGACGTTCCAACATACGGTTATAACATAGTATATGCAATGCTTGAAATTGCAGACGGAAGAACTCCAGCAAAAGTCGCTGACGAAATACCAGCAATTTTTGTAACAAAAGATAATGTAAGCGAATTTTTGAACTAAACGATACCAATGCTGACTTGGTTCTTAGTCAGAATCAAGTCAGCAAATATTGGAGGTAACAAAGTGGAAAAGATGCTAGAAATGAGTACAGTCACAAAAACTTTTCCCGGCGTTATTGCTCTAAACAAAGTGGATTTCTGTATAGAAAAAGGTGAAATCCATGCTTTAATTGGCGAGAACGGTGCGGGTAAAAGTACTTTGATGAAAGTTTTAATGGGCATGTATAGATGCGATGAGGGTTGCATTAAGGTTTGTGGCGACGATGTTTGTATTTCTACGCCATCCGATGCCATCAAATTAGGGATTGGCATGGTGCCGCAAGAATTAAATCTAAATCCCTATATAAGTGCTGCTGAGAATATATTTCTTGGCAATGAGATAAAAAACAAATTAGGTTCAATAGATTGGAAAAAGACGAATTTAGAAGCAGCAAAAGTGCTGAGGACAATTGGTGTAAATATTAATCCACGAACTATTGTTAATAAATTGAGTGTCGCGCAACAACAATTAATTCAAATTGCACGTGTGCTAACAACGGGCGCTGATATATTGATATTCGATGAGCCGACAGCTTCCCTTACAAGTTCAGAGGCAGAATTCCTTCTTACATTAATGAAAAAGCTTAGGGATAGTGGCAAATCGCTGGTATTTATTTCTCATCATTTAGAAGAATTATTGTCGACATCGGATAGAATCACCGTACTCCGTGACGGATGCACTGTCTATGTTGGTGACACTAAAGATGTTACAAAGGATTTTCTAATAGAGAAGATGGCAGGGAAAAAAGTAGAGAAATTAAAAAAAGAAGAACGCAAAATTGAGGATGTAGAATATTTAAGGGTGGAGAACCTATCACGTAAAGGTGAATTCAGCGATGTGTCCTTCGATGTGAAAAAAGGCGAAATTTTCGGCATTGGCGGATTAGTTGGTTCAGGTAGAACGGAACTAGCAAATGCTATATTTGGACTTACAAAAAAGAGTAATGGGAAAATATATCTAGAAGAAAAAGAAATAGAGATTAATTCACCATCAAAAGCAATATCACTTGGCATTGGATATGTTCCAGAAGAACGCAGAAGCTATGGCATATTCCCGATTCTCTCAGTAATGGAGAATATGGTGGTTAGCATATATGACATTCTATTTAAAAGGGCCAAAATTCAAAATAAAAATGCTCGTAAAATAACTGAAGAACATATCAAAAAAATGAGAATTAGAACACCTAGCACAAAGACACCTATTCAAAGCTTATCGGGTGGTAATCAGCAGAAAGTCATTCTATCAAGGTGGATGGCAAAAGACGTTGACCTGCTAATATTAGATGAGCCGACGAGAGGTATCGACGTCAATGCTAAGGGTGAGATATACGAATTGATTAGAAAAATGACGCAGCAGGGAATGACTGTAATTATAATATCATCGGAGCATGATGAACTACTACTACTTTCGGATCGTCTGATGATAATGCATGAGGGCAAGGTAAAGGGAATTAGAGAAAATGTGAACCTCGAACAACAGGATATTTTAGAAATGGCATTTAAATAAACATTGTATTTTCTTCAAAGGAAAGGAAGGCGTAGATATGAATAAGAGTGCTTCGGCTAGGAAAAGATTCAACATTTTAGATATGCCGACTGCTGGAATGATCAGCATAGTGTTAGTCGTATTATGTGTTGTAGTTGGGTCTATAAAACCGGCTTTTCTATCGCAATATAATCTAACTACATTGAGTCGTACTATATCTTTCACAACGATGGTTGCATTCGGTCAAACTCTTGTATTGTTGACTGGCGGGATCGACCTATCAGTTGCTGGAGTAGCTGGAATGTCAGGAATTTTATCAGCGTGGCTCATGGTTAATACTTCAATACCGTGGTGGCTCGCGATTATATTAGTCTTAGTTCTAGCATTTATATGCGGCTCTATTAATGGTATTCTAATCACAAAAATGAACATGGTACCATTCGTAGTTACATTGGCGACGGGATCAATCTTCACTGGAATCATCTATGTAGTGACAAAGGGTTCACCTATAATGGGGATGCCCGCACAAGCAACTAAATTAGGGCAGGGGATACTATTTAAGGTGTTGCCATATCCAGCAATTGCAATGATAGTTCTTGCGTTATTAGGGACATATGTATTAAGATATACCCCATTTGGCAGATATATTTATGCTGTCGGTGGCAATCAGAATGCAGCAAGCATTGCAGGAATAAAAGTAAATAAAGTAACGACAATGGTGTATGGATTATCGGCTTCCATGGCTGGAATAGCTGGAATTCTCATGACTTGTAGACTTGGCACAGCGCAACCGACTGTTGGTGCAGATTGGGTTATGCCGTCGGTAACGGCAGCGTGTATCGGTGGTACTTCCCTTGCTGGCGGTAGAGGTAGCATAGTTGGTGCGGTTGTCGGTGGTATATTCATGGGTGTTATCCAGAACTTAATCGTTATTCTTCAAATCTCCCCATATTGGGAAAAGGTAATTACAGGACTAGTAATTCTAGCGGCAATTGCAATTGATAGATTAAAAGCAGTTAGGAGTAACACATAGACAAAAAGATGCGTTATGGGAGGTGATTGTAACAAGGCGGGTAGAACAAATTGACGATTACCCATAAGCAGAATGTACATCGTACATCTACTACATTAAAGGATGGGATAACGCAAAAAGATATTATGTAATTTTACTTATGACGGCATTGTACTAAATATATGATTGAGAAAACAATCAAAATGCCGAAGAAGGTGTTCCGCAGCTTTTTTATAAAAAAGTTGTTATCATCTTTGAACTAAACGCAATTTATGAGAGAACAAAAGAAAGTATGACAATTTTACACGGATGTTTAAATTTAAAAGTGTAAACGTTTTGTTGAAAGAGGTATGATGTGAGTACTATAAAAGAACTAAAAATAAAGGCAGTAGAAATTAGAAAAATAATGCTACAAATGATTCACGATGCCGGTGCTGGGCACACAGGTGGTTCACTATCAAGTATTGATATTTTAGTTTCACTGTTTTACAACAAAATGAAACATGACGCAAAGAATCCAAATTGGGAGGAAAGAGATCGATTTTTACTTAGTAAAGGGCATAGTGTAGAAGGATATTATTCGGTGCTTGCCGATAGCGGATACTTCCCAATAGAGGATCTATCTACGTTTAGCAAATTTAAGTCCGAGCTGATTGGCCACCCTAATAAAAATGTGCCCGGTGTTGAGATGAATACAGGATCTTTAGGGCATGGACTACCTATCGGTGTTGGAATGGCGCTCGGCGCTAAGAAGCTGGACAATCCATGCACAGTTTATGTGCTAATGGGTGACGGCGAACTAGCCGAAGGCTCAATTTGGGAGGCGGCAATGGCGGCATCTAATTACAAATTAGATAACCTAATTGCCATAATAGATAGGAATGGCCTGCAAATTAGCGGACGTACTGAAGAAGTTATGTCGCTAGAAAATCTAGAAGAAAAGTGGTCAGCATTCGGCTGGGACACTATGCAGGTTAATGGCAATGACATGGAGTCGATAATAGAGGGGCTAGATGTAGCTAAACAAAGGAAAGGAAAGCCGCAAGTAATAATAGCCAAAACAACTAAAGGTAAAGGTGTTTCTTTCATGGAGAATATCCCCGCTTGGCATCATGGAGTGCCCAGCGAAATAGAATTGGAACAGGCACTAGAAGAACTTGATAATAGCCTAAAGGAGTTAATGTAAATGAAAAAAATACCGTGCAGAAAGAGTTTTACAGAAACATTGCTCGAATTAGCAAAAAAAGATAAAAAGATAGTAGCGCTTGCTTCAGACTCAAGGGGATCTGTAACTTTGAATGAGTTTGCCGATACTTTGCCCGATCAATTCGTTGAATGTGGAATAGCAGAGCAGAATGAAGTTGGGATAGCGGCAGGACTTGCCGAAATGGGATTCAAGCCGTTCGTGTGTGCGCCAGCTTGCTTCTTGTCTACTAGGAGCCTCGAGCAGGTAAAAGTAGATGTTGCATATAGTAATACCAATGTTAAAATCATCGGCATAAGCGGCGGTGTTAGTTACGGCGCTCTTGGCATGTCGCACCATTCATTACAGGATATAGCGGTAATGAGGGCGATACCCGGAATTACAATATTGCTGCCAGCTGATGAATATCAAACACGAGAAATGACTAAGAAGCTAGCAGATTTTGACGGGCCAGTATATGTCCGAATGGGCAGAGGTCCGGTCGACAATGTATATAACGATGATTTTGCACCTTTTGAAATTGGCAAGGCCAATGTCCTCACTCAGGGCAATGATATTGGCATCGTTGCAACGGGCGAAACAGTGCCGCAAGCTTTCAATGCGGCAAAGATCCTATCTAAAGAAGGGATAAATGCTAGGGTGCTTGATTATCATACTATAAAGCCCTTTGACGAGGAATCTATTTTAAAAGCAGCAGATGAGTGCGGAGCGATACTTACAGTCGAAGAACATAGCAAATTTGGCGGTCTTGGCGAAGCAGTCGCTCATTTGCTAATTGAGAAAAATCCTGTACCGATGAAGATAATAGGATTTGTCGACGAGGCATTAGTATCGGGGAATTCAAGCGAATTATTTGAATACTACGGACTGGATTCGGAGTCTATTGCAAATGCTGCAAAAGAACTTTTAGGGAATTAATTGAGGTGGAGTAATGAGGAGATATATTCTAAGTATTGATCAGGGCACTTCCGGTACAAAAGCGCTTCTGTTCGATGATGAAGGGAGATTTGTTCATAGATGCAATGCTGAACATCAGCAATACTATCCGCAGCCTGGATGGGTAGAGCACGATGCTATGGAGATCTTCAACGATACCGTGAACACAATTGACGCCCTAATTGAGGAAACTGGAATTAACCCGGCTAACATAAATGCTTTATCTATCACAAATCAAAGGGAAACTGTCGTTGTGTGGGATAAAACAACGGGAGAGCCGATTCATAATGCCATAGTATGGCAGTGCAATCGATCGTCAGATATTTGCGATAGAATTAGCAGTAATGGATATAGTGAAGTCATTCATAGCAAAACGGGGCTGATATTATCCCCGTATTACTCCGCATCTAAAATTACATGGATTTTAGAAAACGTACCTTTCGCACGTGAAAAGGCAGATAACGGTGATTTGCTATTTGGAACGATTGACAGTTGGCTAATTTATAAATTTACACGTGGAAAGACCCATGCGACCGACTGCTCAAATGCAAGCAGAACACAATTGATGAATATTGATGAATTGTGCTGGGACGATGAAATAATGTCGCTATTCGATATACCGAAGTCCATGGCTCCCGAGATTTGCGCATCAGACCATATTTACGGCAGAATGCAAGTATCGTCTCTAGCGAATTACAATATTCCGATTACTGGCGTGTTAGGGGATTCCCATGCCGCACTCTTTGGGCAGAACTGTTACAATCGCGGCATGGCTAAAGTAACCTATGGTACAGGCTCGTCCATCATGATGAACATCGGGAAGAAGTCCTATCTTTCTAAAAAAGGACTTGTTACCTCTGTTGGATGGCAAGTAGGCGGAGAAACAGTATATGTAGCAGAGGGGAATATAAATTGCTCTGCTGCGACAATTAAATGGATTGTAGACGATTTAGAACTTCTCCCCGATGCTAATAGCTCGGAAGAAGTAGCATCTAGTGTCCCAGATAACGGTGGGGTATATCTAGTACCGGCCTTTGTGGGGCTGGGAACTCCATATTGGGATAGTGAGGCAACGGCACTCATCACTGGAATTACAAGAGGAACAAAAAAGGCGCACATCGTTCGTGCCGCTCTTGAATCGATGGCTTATCAAGTTAAAGATATACTTGACATCATGACGATTGAGGCGTATGTTCCGTTGGGCGACATTAGGGTAGATGGGGGACCGAGCAGGAACAATTTCTTCATTCAGTTCCAATCTGATCTGCTAAATACTAAAATAATTGTAAATCAAGTTGAGGAAATATGCGCATTAGGTTCAGCATATGTTGCAGGACTGTCGACAAAATTGTGGAAGGATTACAATGAGCTAATTGCATTAAGAACTAATGATACAAACTTTACTTCCAAGATAGACGATTCAACAAGGGAATCGCTTTATTCAAATTGGAAGAAAGCCGTATCAAGAACATTAGCTAAATTTTAGGCAAAAGCATTAAGACGGATATAGCTAGAATTTAAGATAGTAATATTCAGAAAGGTGGAAGTTTTTATGATAAGCAAAAAGAAGTTTAATACAATAGGGGAGATTCAACGACTGCAAGAACTAGCAACATTATGCAAGCAAGATGTTGGACTTCATTCCCTAGATGGGAGCATTAGAATTGATGCTAAGAGCTTCGTCGGGATGTTCGCTTTAAACTTTGATGAGCCGATTTTAGTTGTCAGCGAGTCAAAAAGCTTCCATAAAGAAATTAAAGATATAGGCGAGAATTTATAATGATAATTTGAGTAATTTCATATACCCTCCTAAAATACCCCCAATTGCGAATTAGCAATTGGGGGTATTTTTATCTAAGATAGTTACA
>CALLQQ010000077.1 GCA_938014915.1 uncultured Clostridia bacterium | reverse complement strand
AGCATCTACATAATAAACACTGCTTTTCAAGGATTTGAAGTGAAGCTGTGCGGATGCACCGCGAACTGAAAAAGACGCAGAAAGAGCAGTGTTTATTCTTGGTCCGTGATTTGAGAATACATGCGCTGTGTATACTCCAGGAATTTCTCCAATTCGTCGGGTGTTGCATAATTCTTTTCTATGTTGGTTTTCATGGAGTTTAGGTATTGTTCCCATTCTTTGAATTCGTGCTCGTCGATTTGTTTGCCTATATTCCTCTTTACTAGGGAATGTATTTCTTCACAACGTTTATCTAATTCTTTCGGGATTGGTTCTTCATTGTCGGAGGAATGTTCACGGCAGGTTTTGCCGTCGGCGCCTATAATATCGCAGAATTCACCGTCATAATTTATGCTGGATTCGTAATATCGTTCACAACGTGCGCAGGACTTGAGCAGTATATTATTTGATAGGATTTTATCGAATTCTAAATCTAGGAGCGGTTTAAATCCTGCCGGCTTATAGATTGTATCTTCAATTTCGCCGAACATACTGCGGATCCAGCCTAGTTCAGTATCGATCGGCGGCGATAATCTTCTCATATAGCTATAAATATCCATTGAAATTTGGTCGTGCAGCCTATCTACGGGGAATTTCGGTGTTTTTAGCAATTTAGCATCTTCAAGTTCTGTATTGATGCTCTTATAAATCTCCTTCGACATTCTGCTAATCATGAACACGGAATTCGGCAGTAGGCTCTTATTATAAGATGAAATTTTACCTAGATCCTTATCAGAACAGCCACGTTCACGGGCTATTACAGAGAAAGTTAGGTCAAAATAATTTTTCTTGATATGCGCATCGTCAATGTTCTTTGTCCCCTGGAATATAAAATTCAGCTTGTTCCTGGTGTATTCTTGTAATCGCACTATATCCAGCCATTCATTGGCGGCACGGTTGCATTTATATTCGGATAGACGTGTAAAAATCATCTTATCGAATTCAGTCTTTGGACTGATATGTTTGTTCCATAATGATGATTCGGTGATTTCCTGAGTTCTGCAAATATTTTCGATTATGCAATCGACGACAATTTTATCGTACTTCCCGCTTAAATTCGCCGCTATATAGGGGTGCGCCTTTTTTAATAGATCACGAATAATATAGGATTCTTTTAGCGGATACTTGCCCGATTCGCTCGCCTTTTCGCCGAATTCTATTGCCTGCCCCATAAAAAAAGATAAATCGAACTCCGCAAACTTAATTATAGCCTGCGGAAATTGCGTCTTATAAATTGTGTTAGTCACGTCATTGACAAAATTTATTTCATTCGCCATCTTAACACCTCGTCAATTCTACTCTTGACCTATCCTTTTCTTCTTGAATCCGTCTATCAATGTAAATAATGCCCTTAGTCCAACTTTGGCATTTGTAATTATAGCTATTATAAATAATATCGCTAGATATGCCCACATGAACCGTGGCCCGATTATTATAATTAATGACATCGCTAGTAATGTTCCCGTATTTATAAGGATCTTCCCCCAGCTTATTCTGAATTTTACATACTTCCTCGTATCAATGACACGAATCGGGAATACGACCGCATAGCTAATGAATGTTGCAAGCGCCGCACCCATCGGCCCTAGGATTGGAATGAAACAAAAGTTTAGCAATACGTTGAGGATACCACCTATCGACATCGTGACAAGGGCACGGTTTGATTTCTTCTGTGTTACATAAATACTACCGAAAAAGCTAACAAATGCGGAAAACACCGTCGACATTATAAGGAATGGAGCATATATATATCCATCGAAGTAGTTGAAATTCCCCCGTAGTAGAATCTTCATGAGCGGCTTAATAAATAGCAGTAAGCCAGCCGATCCGACGAAAATCAACGTCTGATAGAAATCAAATACCCGCTCATAGAATCTATTGCGTGAGGCGCTCTCCTCCTCCGCCACTGCTGAAATTTGCCATGCTTGCGAAAACAGTCCAGCTAGGATAGTGATTATATACGGCAATTTCGATGCCGTATTATATAGACCATTCGCCGCCTCGCCTTTCATATATGTTATCATAAATCGATCAGATGCATTGGTTATCCACCACATAATCGCTGTCGGTATCATCGGTATTGAATATGCTACCATTGCCCTGCTCAGTGTCTTGTCAATTCTTCGCCATTTTACATACTTGCCTAAATCGGCTATCTTAAATAGGAAAAGTATCGATATGCAATCGGCTAGGATTATCGCAGAAATATACCCATCAATTCCGCTATTTAAAACAAGTAGGAAGAATATCGTGAAAAAGGACATTAGTGCAGTGTTCATTATGCCATCGAATGCGAATAGCTTGACATAACCCATGCCTCTAATGAAGTTCGACGCTATTGCCTTGAATGTTCCGATGAATACGTACACATATAATAGCACTAAATGATCGGCGATTATCCGCACAAAAAGCAGTAACGGGAAAACACATAGTAACAATGATAGCCCGATGAAGTTGACTATCAGCCCGGTTGAAAATACATCTGCTTTATTGCTATCCCTGTCAAGGGCGAAGCGGAGCACCGCCTCATTTATCGAAAGTCCCGCTAACGGAATCAGCAGATAGGCGGATTGAATTATATTATCGGCAGTCCCTAACTCGGCAGGTGCAAGGACTCCCGTATAAATTGGTATAAGCAAGAATACCATCAGCTTAGAGCCAAAGGTACCAAGGGCGAAAGTTATTGTATTTACAATCAGCTTCTTATATTTATTCATACATCTCGCCTTTCATTGAATTCTATCCGTTCTATTATATCATAACTAATGCCTTTTTAAAAGTACATCTATTTAAATTTACTTCCTCCGCCTATAAATGTAAAAGGCTATCCGTGTTATCGGATAGCCTTTTGCTTATCTTTCAATTTAAGTTAGCCCAAATTGGGAGGGTATGAGAGTTTATTCTTTCTCCTTAACCGCCATTATCTGTGCTAGTAATTCTTGATCTTTCATTTTAAATGTTGTCCTATCGTAGAATACGTCGGTAATATCCCAAACAACTGGGCACATCTGCCTTGAATAGGCCGCATCGGTCACCGATGCCATATAGAGCCTGATTACCTCATCTGTTTTATTAGTCGTACTCACTCCGTATTCGCCGATAATCACGGGTACACCATTATCAATGAACCTCTCCTCAACCATATCAAAATACATATTCAGCTCGTCGAAGTCCCTTTCGCTACCCCAATCCGTTCTAGCCTTCCCCCATGAGGCATCTTTCTCCAATATGCAAAATGTAGGTGGAATGTAGTAATGCACCGACACTGCGCACCGATTAATTTCATCTTGCGGCATCTTGAACATCTCATCACTCGTTAGGACAAAATCGGTATTATATCCTGCTATCAATAGGTGACGCTCGCCATTTTTGCCGCCCGATGCCCGCACTATGTCAACGAATTTCTGATTAATTTCGTTGACTAAATCGTATGACGCCGCCTTGTCCCCCTCACCGCTATATCTATTCCACATTTCTTCCCAGCCCGCCTCTTCGTTGAGCGATTCAAACATAAGATAGTCGTTATAGTCTTTGAATTCATCACTGATCTGTGTCCAGAACCGCTCATAGCGATACATACATTCTTCAGTCTTAGTGGGGAACTTCTCCCACCAGCCGCCGTCCCAATGAATGTTCAATATTGCATACATTCCCGATTGGAGTGTCCATTCGACAACTTCCTTAACACGTTTCATATAGGCGGCGCCAATGGTGTAATCATCTTCCATCATATTCGACCATGCTACGGGAATCCTTAACACGCCGAATCCCTCATCGGCATAGCCCTCAATCAATTCCTTTGTTATAATCGGGCTACCCCACGATACTTCATATTCACTTGGATCGTCAGAGCTAAATCCTGCAACCGCCTCAAACGTATTGCCTAAATTTATTCCGACGCCCATCTCCCGTGTTACTTCCATAGTTGTAATGTCACGCATCTCGGATTTTATCTTTTTCGAATCACCGCCCAGCAGATTACAACCAGTTGTAACAATTAAAATACCAACTAAAATTAAAGCACTAATTTTCTTCATGTCTACCTCACTATTTCATAAATACGAATTCGGATAGTTCGAATAGTTCTCTACCCGCAAGCGATCCTCTTGCCCAGTCGTCGCCCTGCTCCTCAACTACAAAGTATATCGCATGCCTACCCGTTAGGCTCTTAACTTTGCATGAGTAAACTCCGTCATCTAGTCCGACTTTACATACTCCGATTTCCTCGCCATCTGGACTATCAACACGAATGCTAAAGCTAGTATAATAGCCCTTACCAATGACATTAGCAGAAAAAGTCATGTATTTGCTTGCATAATCTTCACCAAAATCGAAGTACTTATAGCCGATTACATTATTGAATGTAATGCTGCGAATTACACGTTTAAATGTGTTCTTTTCCGATACATAGCAGCCGCCCGTCAGAACACAGGCGATTTCAGCCGGGGTAATTTCGTATGGATTCAGCGAATCCCTAAAGCCGAGCGAAGTCATTTCGACTTGGGGGATTGTGCCATCTTCAAGAATTTCAATCTTTTCTACACAGGCACGTCTTGACATTAACGTGCTATTCGTCATACGGTGGTAAAATACATACCACTGGTCGCCAATTTTGCATATCGATCCGTGATTATTGCCAGCAGGATAGTCGACACCATTGTCGACGATAGTGCCACGATATTCGAATGGACCCGTCGGCGATTTACTCGTTAGATAATCTAGGCGGTTGCCCTTTTTAGGTGAATATATCATATAATAAGTGTCGCCGATTTTTCTCGGTGAACAAGCTTCAAAGAACGAATACGGCTCCTCAACTGGTATAATGTGTTCGATAAGAGTGCCATCAAGCACTTCATTCATTTTATCCGGATTAATTTGCGCCATGAATGAACGCTCAAATCCGCAGTAGATATATACTTTGCCGTCGGTATCGACAAGAACACCGGGATCAATGAACCACCCATTGCAACAGACTTCATCAGAAATTGTGTATTCGTATGGTCCTATCAGTTCAAAGGGACCCTCAGGTTTATCACTTACGGCGACGCAACCTTTCGCACCGATTATATACGCAAAAAGATAATATTTACCGTCCTTTTCAACAACGTCGGGCGCAAAAAGTTTATTGTTAGTCCAGTCGGTATCGGCAGGACCATTTTCGTCCGCTCTAGTGCGGAATGACACACCGTGACAAGTCCAATTCTCTAAATCGTGAATAGATGCCGACCACACTTTTAGCTTATAATCGCAGAAGTCGGTTGAACCTGCGGTATCGTGCGAACCGTATATATATACACGATCGCCGAAAACCCTCGGCTCACCATCGGGAACATATTCCCACTTAGGCAAAAACGGATTAGACATATAAATTCCTCCTTATTAGCATTGAATACTTACTCTATTATAGCATTGACTATCCTTTATTTAAATACTATACTATTAATAGTTTAGCACAATTAATGCGTTGTTTCTACACGCATTCGGACAAGTTTTAGTACAAAACGGACAAGAGGAGAATTTATATGTTTGCAATGAAATTCGAGTATTTTAGCGATTCTCAGGACTTCCCTCTAGTAATTCATTATGGGGGCCATGAGCAGAATTTACTTCCGCATACGCATGAGCACTATTCGGAATTAGTTTTTGTTCTAGGTGGTAGTGCAATGCACGTTGTAAACGGTGAGGAATACACCGTTGAAAAGGGCGATGTTTTCGTTCTAGGTGGGAATACAAGCCATGCATATATGAATCCTAAAGACTTTAAAATTTGCAATCTAATGTTTAAGCCGCAGCATATTTTTAACCGCAAGTTAGATGTTGAAAATACCGTCGGATTCGAAGCATTATTTGTAGTTGAACCTAAAATGATAGAGAACAAAGTTTTTAATTCGTGGTTTAGGTTAGGCTACAAGGATTTTCAATTCATATCGGATTTCATCGCCGCCATGATTGAGGAATACGAAAATAAGGAAGATGGGTGGAGAACGCTCGTCATGTCGGATTTCCTACGATTAACTGTAATTTTATCAAGATTATATAGTGATTCGCCCACTACGCAAAGTTCCAGCTCCTATTATCTTGCGAATGTAACATCTTATATTAACAATAATTACACTAAAAATTTGAAAATTAAGGACCTAGCATTAATGGCGAATTTATCGGAGCGGCACTTCCTAAGAACATTCAAAGATAAATATAAGAAATCTCCGTCGGGTTATATAAATTCGCTCAGATTGTCACATGCGCAGAATCTCCTAAAACAAACCGATTTATCAATGCTGGCAATTGCCCTGCAAAGTGGCTTTAATAGCAGTAACTACTTTGCAAGGCTGTTCCGCAAGGAATTTAGCATGGCTCCTACTGAATATCGGAAGATGTATTCGACCAATTAAGATGGGAATTTACTTAAAACGGGTATCTTTTCGCTTGAATCCTTCCTTAAATCGATTTTTGCGTGACAATGTCACACAAAAGTTTATATTTCCATTGACAATAGTTAATAAATATCTTACACTTAAGATGTAACAATGTATCATACGCAAAAAGCAATTTATTTGAAAGGAATGATAATATGGGACGAAAATCAATTAGGTTTTTATCATCGGTGATTTCATCGGCATTGTTTTTGATGATAATTGCGACACCTGTATTTGCTGATAGAGGAAATGAAAAATATTCGAAACATTATAATATACCCAATATTCTAACGGACTTCCAATACTTTGTTGAAGGGAATTTTAACGGGAGCGGCCATGTAGTTGGCGCAGTTGCCGTTGGTGGTGTGTTCGATAAATCGAATTCCATTGCCGATGGGCAAATCACTCCATCGTATATTTATGATGTTAAGCAGGCAAACATTGGAACTGCAAACTATGTTGATGGCGATAAGACTGTATTTTACGGTATTAACTCAAGCGGAAGTGCATTAGAAGATAAATTCATTCAGAATGAAAACTACATTGATATGGATGAGGCCTTCACTTCACTGCGCGCGCATTCATCATTAATAGCATCTTCTGCAAAAAAGACCCATAATATTAGCGATATTGACGATAGTGGAACGATTGTCTACGGTGCGACAGTTTTAGATGTCGACGTTACAGAGGGCGATATTCTAATTCCGTGGAATGTGTATTCGCAAATTGATGTTATTAACGTTGTAGGCTATGGTGAAGTAGATTACTTCAAGACGAATCCCGTTAACATATCGGTTACCGGTGTTCCCGACGATAAGGAAGTTAATATTAAATTCGGTTATGGGAATTCCGGCAAAGATGGGACTGCTTTTGTCTTCTGGGGCGGGCAGAGTAATGACCAATTCATGAAAGGCTTGACGGGCGGCACTAACTCCGATGAGCTAAATCTTGAAGGATTGAGATTGATTTGGAACTTCCCCGATGCAAAAGTTCTCAATGTTTCGTCTTTAAGTGGGCATCTAGTCGCCCCGAATGCAGATGTTTCTATTTACGACAGTGGCAGGTTTGAGGGCGGAATGATTGCAAAGAGTATGTTAAATGATAATAATGCTGAGGCGCATTTCTATACATATAACAATCCGAACGACCCAGAGGATCCAACGGACCCAACCGATCCCGATGATCCGAACGAGTCCGAGGACCCGAATGAGCCCGACGATCCGAACGATCCCGATGATCCGAACGAGCCCGACGACCCGAACGACCCCGATGACCCGAACGACCCCGACGATCCGAACGAGCCCGATGACCCGAACGATAGTGACGGAAATGACGTTAGCGGCGAATCTACCGACAAAGACGGGAATTCCACCACGGATGGCATTTCCACCACGGGCGGAAAGGAGAGCAATCCTAAAACAGGTAAAGCCTTCCCCAGTTCTTTAGTATTGGCGACGATGATGGCGGCGGCATTGTTCGGTATTAAAAAGACGAAATTCTAAAGACTTTATTATTCGATTTTAAAATAGTAGTTATTGCTTTTGTGGCAATAACTACTATTTGCGTTTAGGGCATTTATATTCTTACGTTTCTTTTTGCACATTCGGCGACAACAGTATCGTGGGTGACTACGATTACCGTCTTCCCCTCCTCATTGAATTTTTTTAGTATATCTAGAACAGCATTCTTATTATCATCGTCTAAACTTCCCGTCGGTTCATCAGCTAAAATAATATTGCATGGTTTGAGCATTATTTTAGCTAGTGCGACCCTTTGTTGTTCGCCACCGCTGAGTTTGTACACTTTCTTTCTACTGAATCCACTCAGACCGACATTCTCTAGCGCTTTTTCCGCTTCCGTTATTTTATCTTTTCTCGACATTTGCTTAAACCTAAGTGAAATCATCAGATTCTCCAGCACCGTTTCATTGTCGATCAGTCCGTAATTCTGGAATAGGTATGCAATATTGTTTCTTAGAAGAATACTGCCGCTCCTTTTTTGCAACTTAGGATTCTTAACATTGTGTATGATTACATCGCCCGAATCTGCCGTTTCAAGCAGTCCTATAATGTTAAGCAGCGTCGACTTCCCAGCGCCACTCTCCCCCACAATAGAAACAAATTCCCCGCCTTTTATTTCAAGATTGAGGTTATCGAATATCACTTTATCATCGTATTTCTTGCATATATCAACTAACTTTATTACAGGCATTTAGCACCCTTCTTTCATTACATTTAGAATATAATTTCTTTCATTGCTTTTAGTCACAAGTAGGAATATTATCAGCTCGGTAAATGCAAATGCTAGGAATATCAGCAAGTTCGCTTTAAATACAAACAACATTAGAAGTAGCAATGCAACGTTTGTAATCAATTGAACTAATATATAACCTTTATGTATATCAAAGAATCCGTAACCGTTCATTCGCTTGCAAGCAATTTTCTTGCGATTGTTTGTGCAATAAAGCTTCGATAAATATACGATGAGCGCTAACATTCCGAATATATTCAGAATGAAATTAATTAAAGTATAAGTGAGTTCCGCTTTATTATTCTGCATTAATTCTGCGAATCCGTCTGATACGAACGGCGTATTGGGAATTAACTTTTCTAGACCTACCTCCACTAAATAGGGATATATTTCTGCATAAACATCATCGCTATTCATCTTTAAGATATAGTGCCTGCCGAAGTAATTTCCAATCTGATTCTCTAAATAAGTTGAGTTATATACCTCGATTATCGGGCTTTTAATCTCTCCATAATCATTGTTAACTACGTAAGCACTATAACTAAATATCTTACTTCTTTCATCGTCATATATGATATTATTTATTAGCCCCTCATTTAAGCCATCTTCAGAGTACCAATTAAGATAATCTTCATTTATATTAGCAATGTCGTGTTCTAAACTCTTTGGAATGAGTAGATTAAAAGCTTGTTTTCTGCTATCTAGATGCGACTCTGAAATTTCCCGACCTTCCAGGTCATAAATTGGGTTGAACGATAGGTAATTTTTATTTATCGTTATATCGATTTGCCCAATCTCTTCAGCCGCACTCGGTGTACCGTAATTTTCAAAATTCCCAACATCGATAATTATTCCATTAAACTTATCAACGGTTAAATTATAAAAATTAATTTGACTGCTAGATACATCATCTATTGCATCATCACTAATATGCGTGCCCATCGTGTTTATAGGCACCTGGATGTAGTTGCTCGTCTTTTCAGACAAGAAATTAACTGTACGATACATACGATATATGTTGAGAACATTCCCGATTGCGCCACCTAAATATATGACAATAACAACACCCACTATCGTTTTAAAAACATAGGTGACATTGAACAATTCCTTATTATGTGCCTTGCCTTTAATTTGCAGTTGATTCGTTGGTAGGAATAGAAGGAGGCTGGTAAGCCCAAAAAGCAAGATGATTATTAAATTTATTAAAGCTATTCGCTTTAGCAGGAACACAGCGAACATTAGAAAGCTATTTTCATAGATTAATGAATGCACTGTCAAAGTTATAAGAAAGATTGTCGCTGAAATAGTCAATGTGTAGCTAAGGAAAGATAGAACTTGCTCTTTAATCAATCCGATTGTTGTGTATCCACTCAACTTCTTGACGGTGAATTCTTTCATCTTGCTAAAAATTAAGAATATCATAGTGAATGCTAGGATTGTCAGGGGATAAGCTTGAGTGAACGGTGTTATGAAACGGTCGGAAAAAGACTGCTCCTGTATCTTCGTTACGGGAATTTCTCTTGATATGAGTTCATTTATGAACTTATCGGCATTGTGTTTTGATATGTAGTATTTACTATCGTCAATATTTAGTTCTTTTATATCGGAAAACTGATGAAGATACATTTTATCAATGAAAGTCGGTAGATAAACTGACTCTCCTGTTTTTATCTTCTCTAAATCCCTTTTTGAAATTAAGTTTAGGAAATCAGCATTATTCTGGGTGAAATAGTTTACTCCGACATATTCGCCGTCAACTTGCTTTCTAATTGGGTGTAAAATATCTGTATCAAGCTTTTTTGAAGTGTTCTCAAGCTCCTTTACAAAGTCGCCATTGCTCATTTCCATCGGCTTCATGATGCTGATAGCCACCTTATCGCTTGAAACATCACTCAATTCGGCGGAATAATCAATCACCGATCCGAATGAGAAATAGATTATATATATCACTAACACGGATAATAGAAGTCTTTTCATTAAAAATGCGTCCTTTCAAAGTTATGTCGGCGGTTCGCGTATCCTACCATCACATTATATAGTGTGCAAGCGAATTTTCAAGTGTTCTGCACTAAACGCCTAGCATTGGCAACTGAATAACAATATTAATAATTCCACTCGTCCGAATCCGTGCTGCGCAAATGAACGAATTAACGAAAATATAGCATAAATCCAATGATAAGAACAGGTTGATTTTAATTGAAGCATAGAAAAACTCGCTGGTTAAGCGAGTTTTTCGTACTATCGTCTTCGGTGTTGTACGGTAGTATGGTAATGAGGTAATCTCCTCTTTAAAGTGTTAAGGCAACATAGATGAGCTATTCTTAATCTTTAACCTTCCAATATTTTCGTTTGTACCCGCCGCCAAAGTCTTCACCTGGCTCTAAGAACTTTGACCAACTATATCCCAACTCCAAGAGTTGGCTATGATTATCGTTATCGGCATCATTGTTGCCAGGGCATAGAATTATCATACCTCCGGGTTTTGTAATACGTTCCATCGCCGATATTTCACTTGGAATATCCTCGCCCACTACATGACCTGATATTGTTACATCTGCAAAACTTGGAGCAAAAGGTAGATCTTCTATGACACCATCGATAATATAAATATTGTTAATCCCTTCCTTTTCAGCACGTTGTTTTAAAAAACGTCGCAAATTCCAAACAGGTTCTACGCAGTAGACACTTTTTGCAAATGGAGCAACAGCAAAAGCTTGTTTCCCTGTACCAGATCCTATATCGACAACAGTTTTTCCTGAATAATCAGTAAGGGATGTCAACTCATTTTCATCCCATTCATTAAAGGATTGTCGATGATAATCATCAGGTGTAGTTACATAAATAATCCAATCTTCTATCGACTCCATGACATCACCAATAAGGCTATCCATGTTTGACGGCAATGGCTCGTTTGCAACCATCTGAGTAAGCATATTAACCCAAGCCGCGAGCTCAGGCATTTTATTGCATATATACCACGCGATGTGTGGATATGCCTTAAAAATAAATGCTATATCTTCCCGTGGTTCTTCTTGTGATAAATAGTGCAAATGCAACTCATCTAAAAGCATAATGGTGTTTGCAGATTGTTCCCTAATGTTCTTTTTCCAGTTGAAAGCCATAAAATCCTCCTGTTTTTTAGGAGGGTTAAAGTATAGTCACCCTCCTATTATATTTTTGGGCTACAAATACTATATACTTCATTCTATACATTCCTTTCATAATTAATTTATTATAACGTCAAAACGATATAACCAAGATTTTATTATAGTTTAAATTATAACATATGATTCCCACTATATCAATCTTTTGTTAAAGTAACGCTGAAAAGAATAACATCTTAACTAGAATTAAATTGTACAACACAAAAAACCTATAAGCATAATAAATCTACGCTTATAGGTTTTATATGTGGCAGGGGTAGAAGGACTTGAACCCTCGGCACGTGGTTTTGGAGACCACTGCTCTACCAGCTGA
>CALLQQ010000076.1 GCA_938014915.1 uncultured Clostridia bacterium | reverse complement strand
TCGCCGCCCATGCATGTGCAAACTCGTGCACTGGGAAAGCGGTAAACAAAATTATAATGTGTACTAACAAAGTTTCTGGTTCTAAACCACGTAAAAGCATAAAATTACTCCTTTAAATTATACATACCATATATTATACTGGTATTTTGGCATAATTACAAGTATAATTGCTATAAATACTGCAACTCGTAAATTTAAATCAAAAAAGACTTGCTTTTAGTGCTATTATCTGATAAAATTATAATGTTGACTTTTATAGAAGGATGAAAAGGAGGTGCAAACCCATGGCTAAATGCGAAATTTGTGGAAAGGGTGTCACTTTCGGAATAAAGGTTTCTCACTCACATAAGCGTTCGAATAGAACATGGAAACCAAATGTTAAACGTGTAAAGGCAATTGTAGACGGCACACCACGTCGTGTTAATGCATGCACACGTTGCTTACGCTCGAATAAGGTAGAAAGAGCTATCTAGCAACTAGCAACGAAATTGATATTTGAAAATAAACAGATGGATTAAGTCCGTCTGTTTAATTTTTTTGCATGAATGTAGAACTAGAAAAATCGGATGAGCAATCTTGCTCATCCGATTTTAAATTAATGTTTAATTTTAGCCATTGATTTTAGTAACAACACCTGAACCAACAGTACGTCCGCCCTCACGAATAGCAAAGCGAAGTCCTTCTTCAATTGCGATAGGTGTGATTAGCTCAACATCCATCTCAACGTTGTCGCCAGGCATGCACATTTCTTTATCTTCAGGAAGCTTGATGATTCCTGTAACGTCAGTTGTTCTAAAGTAGAACTGTGGACGATAGTTATCAAAGAAAGGTGTATGACGTCCGCCTTCTTCTTTCTTTAGTACATATACTTGCCCTCTGAAATTTGTATGTGGTTGGATCGAACCTGGTTTACAGATTACTTGACCACGTTGGATATCTTCACGTTGAATACCACGTAGAAGTGCGCCAATGTTGTCGCCAGCCTCAGCATAATCAAGAATCTTTCTGAACATTTCAACACCAGTAACAGTACTCTTTTTCTTTTCATCGCTAAGACCAACAATTTCAACCTCGTCACCAGTCTTAACTTGACCTCTCTCAACTCTACCAGTAGCAACTGTTCCACGTCCAGTAATTGTGAATACGTCCTCAACAGGCATTAGGAAGTCAAGATCCGACTTTCTTTCTGGTGTTGGTACATATTCGTCAACTGCTGCCATGAGTTCAAGAATTGGAGCATATGCTGGGTCGGAAAGATCATTTCCAGCCTCAAGCGCCTTTAGTGCTGATCCCTTAATAATAGGAATATCATCACCAGGGAAATCATACTTCGATAGGTTCTCACGGATGTCCATTTCAACAAGTTCAAGCAACTCTGGATCGTCAACTTGATCGGACTTGTTCATGAATACAACGATTGAAGGAACACCAACTTGGCGAGCAAGAAGAATGTGTTCTTTTGTTTGTGCCATTGGGCCATCGGATGAAGCAACAACAAGGATAGCTCCGTCCATTTGTGCAGCACCTGTGATCATGTTCTTAACGTAGTCCGCGTGACCAGGGCAGTCAACGTGAGCATAGTGACGATTCTCTGTCTCATACTCAACGTGTGATGTACTGATCGTGATACCACGTTCTCTCTCCTCTGGAGCCTTGTCGATCATGTCGTAAGCAACGAAGTCTGCGCTTCCTTGCATACCTAATGTTTTTGTGATAGCTGCTGTAAGTGTTGTTTTACCATGGTCAACGTGACCAATGGTACCAATGTTTACGTGGGGTTTTGTGCGTTCAAATTTTGCCTTTCCCATTTAAAATATCCTCCTTAAATATAAGCTTATATTCATAATATTAGTTTAACAGAATTTTACGGTAATTTCAAGTGTTTTTAATCAAAAAACACGCCAAAACTCACCGTTTTATCGTCGCAAGAAGTCATTTATTAGCTTTTATCGCTTCTTGTAGTCATAATTCCTTCAGCAATTGACTTAGGAACCTCAATATAATGGCTTGGCTCCATTGAATATTGTCCACGACCTTGCGATTTTGAGCGAAGATCATTCGAATATCCGAACATTTCGGATAGTGGAACAAATGCATCAATTTGCGATGCGCCGAGCCTAGTATCCATGCCCTGGATTTGTCCACGGCGTGAATTGAGGTCACCGATAACGTCACCCATATATTCTTCAGGAACAGTAACGATTACTTTCATGATAGGTTCAAGAATGACGGGAGTAGCTTTTCTCATTGCTTCCTTGAATGCCATTGAGCCGGCAATTTTGAATGCCATCTCAGATGAGTCAACTTCATGGTACGAACCATCATATAGTGTAACTTTAACGTCAACTACTTGATAGCCAGCAAGAATTCCTGCTTGCATTGCTCCTTGGATACCTGCATCAACTGCAGGAATATATTCCTTAGGAATAGCTCCACCAACGATAGCATTGACAAATTCGTAGCCTTTTCCGCTTTCATTAGGTTCAACCTTAATTTTAACGTGCCCGTATTGTCCTTTACCACCGGATTGGCGTGCATATTTATTGTCAATATCGGCAGTGCCCTTTATTGTTTCTTTATATGAAACTTGCGGTGCACCAACATTAGCTTCCACCTTAAATTCACGTAAGATTCTATCTACGATTATCTCAAGGTGCAGCTCGCCCATTCCCGCGATAATGGTCTGACCTGTTTCCTCATTCGTGTAAGTTCTGAATGTGGGGTCTTCTTCAACCATTTTCGATAGGGCAACACCCATTTTCTCTTGTCCGGCCTTAGTTTTAGGCTCGATAGCAAGTGAAATAACAGGCTCTGGGAATACCATCGACTCTAATATTACTGGATGCTCTTCATCGCATAATGTGTCACCAGTAGAAGTCTTTTTAAGTCCAACTGCTGCTTCAATATCACCAGCATAGCATTCGGTAATATCTACTCTGTTGTTGGAGTGCATTTGTAGAATTCTTCCTACTCTTTCACGTGTTTCTTTAGTTGAGTTGTAAATTGTCGAACCAGCCTTTAAAACACCGGAATAGATCCGGAAGAAACATAGCTTACCTACAAATGGGTCTGTGGCTATCTTAAATGCAAGTGCTGCAAGTGGCTCATCGTCAGATGCTGGTCTAGTAACTTCCTCGCCAGTCTTAGGATTTACACCTTTGATAGCTTCAACATCTAGTGGTGATGGCATGTAGTCTACAACAGCGTCAAGAAGCTTCTGTACACCTTTATTCTTGTACGATGTGCCGCATACAACAGGTATCATGCTATTTGATACAGTCGCTTTACGGATACATGTCTTAATTTCATCAATTGAAATTTCTTCACCTTCAAGGTATTTCATCATGATGTCTTCATCATATTCTGAAATAGCCTCTAGCAATTCACCGCGGTACTTTTTAGCATCTTCAAGTAAGTCCGCTGGTATATCTTCTTCTCTTATATCTCGTCCCAAATCGTCGTAATATAAATACGCTCTCATTTCAACAAGGTCAATTACTCCCTTGAACGAATCTTCAGCACCTATTGGCAACTGAATTGGAACTGCATTACATTTTAGTCTATCTCTCATCATTGATAGTACATTGAAAAAGTCAGCACCCGTTATATCCATCTTATTTATATAAGCCATGCGGGGTACTTTATATTTGTCAGCCTGTCGCCATACGGTTTCAGACTGAGGTTCAACTCCACCTTTTGCACAAAATACGGTAACTGAACCATCAAGAACACGCAGTGAACGCTCAACTTCAACAGTGAAGTCAACGTGTCCCGGTGTGTCAATGATATTGATTCTATGGCCCTTCCAGAAAGCTGTCGTAGCGGCGGAAGTAATTGTTATACCTCTCTCCTGCTCCTGATCCATCCAGTCCATTGTTGCAGCACCTTCATGAGTTTCACCCATCTTATGAGTAATACCTGTATAGAACAGGATACGCTCAGAAGTAGTTGTTTTACCTGCGTCAATGTGAGCCATTATACCAATATTTCGAGTAAGATCAAGTGATACTTCTCTTGGCATAATATCCTCCTTATAATTCTCTAGCATGCAGCCTTTCTTTTTAATATATAGGCCGTCTATATTTGTCCATTGACTATGATAATCAATGAACAATTGCGAATAGCTTATGCATTTTATTCCTGATTACTAAAATAAAGCATAATTCATCATATTCGCTCTGCAAAAACTGCGATTTACCAGCGGTAATGTGCGAATGCCTTGTTGGCTTCTGCCATTTTATGAACATCTTCACGCTTCTTACAAGCTCCGCCAGTACCATTGAGTGCATCCATGATTTCTCCCGCTAGACGCTCTCTCATTGTTTTTTCGCCACGTGTTCTTGAATATAGTGTAATCCATCTTAGTCCTAGGGCTTCACGTCTTTCAGGACGAACCTCCATAGGTACTTGATATGTCGCACCACCGACACGGCGTGCCTTAACTTCTAGCACAGGCATGATATTCTCAAGTGCCTGCTCAAAAGCCTCAAGCGGATCTTTTCCAGTCTTGTCGTTGACAATATCGAATGCACCATAAACAATTTTCTGGGCTACACCCTTCTTACCGTCAAGCATAATGCTGTTAATAAGACGAGTTACAAGCTGTGAATTGTAAAGCGGATCTGGCAAAACTTCACGTTTTGCTATTTTACCTCTTCTTGGCATTTCGCTTCCCTCCTTCATATAATGATATCATAGGTACTCGAAAGCATTAAACCTTCGCCATAACCAATGTAGAGGTAATCATATATATGATACCACCACACTAATATTGCGGCAATGTTAGTTTATTACTTTGATGCACCAGCTTTTGGACGCTTTGCTCCATATTTTGATCTGCTCTGCATCCTATTTGCAACACCTTGTGCATCAAGGGCTCCACGCACGATGTGATAACGCACACCGGGTAAGTCTTTAATACGTCCTCCACGAATTAGAACAACGCTATGTTCTTGAAGATTGTGTCCAACTCCGGGGATATATGCAGATACTTCACTTCCATTAGACAATCTTACCCTAGCAATCTTTCTCATAGCTGAGTTAGGCTTTTTAGGAGTAGCTGTCTTAACTGCTGTACATACTCCACGCTTTTGTGGTGATGTTAGTTGGACAGTTTCTTTTTTAATAGAGTTCCATCCTCTTAGCAGTGCTGGAGATTTTGATTTCTTTCCAGAAACCTTTCTTCCTTTACGGACTAGCTGGTTAAAGGTTGGCATATTGCACCTCCTTACATTAATTTTATGTTAAGGCATGAAATCACACCTTCACAAACATGTCTAATACTAATATACATTTAAGGACAAAGCATTTCGACACCTTAAATATTTTACTACATCAAAAATGCTTTGTCAACATAAATGTTCAGTATACGTGATATTTGGGCATTATGTCGTTAAAACGACTCTAAAGATGGCGTTCTACAGTCAATAATTTCAACATTGTTATAGCAATCCATGCCCGTTCCTGCCGGTATTAATTTACCAATAATTACGTTTTCTTTTAATCCTAAGAGCGGATCCATCTTTCCACGAATTGCTGCATCGGTCAATACACGTGTAGTTTCTTGGAATGATGCCGCCGATAGGAAGCTATCCGTAGCTAGGGAAGCCTTGGTAATTCCTAGTAAGACAGGAGTGTAAGTTGCTGGTTTTAAGTCTGCGCCATTTTTATTTTTCTCATCTATTTCATTATTTATCTCTGCTAATTCATTTCTATCGACAAGTGATGCTGGTAACAACATAGTATCGCCAGAATCCTCAATTCTAACTTTCCTCATCATTTGACGAACGATAACCTCGATATGCTTATCGTTAATATCAACACCTTGCATACGATATACCTTTTGCACCTCAGAAATAATATAGTTCTGAACTGCACCCTCGCCTTTAACAAGCAGAACGTCATGAGGATTTATACTACCCTCAGTAAGTGGATCCCCCGCCGAAAGGACGTCGCCTTCTTCAACTTTGAGCTTATATCCGAATGGTATTTGATAAGCTTCTTCTTCGCCGTCAGCATTTGTTACAATTGCATGGCGTGTTTTCTTAATTTCTTCCATGCGCACTGTTCCGCTAATTTTTGTAATAATCGCTGAACTCTTTGGACGTCTGCTCTCGAACAATTCCTCAACACGTGGCAGACCCTGTGTGATATCGTCAGCAGATGCAATTCCTCCAAGGTGGAATGTTCTCATTGTGAGCTGTGTTCCCGGCTCACCAATTGATTGGGCTGCTATGATGCCGACTGCTTCGCCCACTGCAACGGGATTCCCGTTTGCAAGGTTGCTACCATAGCATTTTGCGCAAACACCGTGTTTGGAATTACATGCCAATACTGAGCGAATTTCTACCTTTTCGATACCTGCATTTATTATCTTATTTGCATCGTCATCTAGCATCATCTTATCTTTAGATACTAGAACTTCGCCCGTCTTTTCATCTATGACGTCATTGACAAGGAATCTTCCCACAAGTCTATCGAAAAGCGATTCAATCGATTGGTTACCCTCACGTATTTCATACACTTCGATACCCCTTGTCGTGCCACAATCATCACTCCTGATAATGACATCTTGCGATACGTCGACAAGCCTTCTTGTTAGATATCCGGAGTCGGCAGTTCTAAGTGCTGTATCCGCAAGACCTTTTCTAGCACCTCTAGAAGAAATAAAGTATTCAAGGACGTTGAGTCCCTCTCTATAATTCGAACGAATTGGTATCTCTATCGTTCCGCCGGAAGTGTTGGCGATTAGCCCACGCATTCCTGCTAGCTGTCTGATTTGGCTCTTGCTACCTCTTGCTTCTGAATCCGCCATCATAAAGATAGGGTTGTTGTGGTCAAGATTAGCTTCAAGCGCTTTAGCCACCAGCTCGGTGGTTTCGTTCCATGTTTTTATAACTAATTCGTATCTTTCATCATCGGATATATATCCTCTATTATATCTTGCCGCTATTCCTAGTATTTTCTCCTCCGCCTCTTTTATTAGTTTAGCTTTTTCAGGAGGGATTACTGCATCGGATACTGCAACTGTAATTGCTGCTCTTGTTGCATATTTAAATCCTAATGCTTTGATAACATCAAGTACTTCAGCGGTTTTAGCAGTGCCATGAAGTTTTATGCAACGTTCAATAATTCTGCTAAGTTCCTTTTTACCAACCCTGAATGAAATTTCAAGATCGAATTGTTGCTCTGAATTTGTTCTATCAACATATCCTAGATTCTGCGGTATTGCTTCATTAAATATAATCCTACCCACTGTCGTATCGATCAGTTTAGATACGGTTTTACCACCAATATCTTTAGCTACACGCACTTTAATCGGTGCATTAAGCGATAAGGCATCATCAGAATAAGCCATAATAGCCTCATTCATATCACGGTAAATTTTGCCCTCGCCCTTTTGCCCTTCTCTAATCATTGTTAGGTAATATGCACCAAGTACCATATCTTGAGTCGGCACTGCTACGGGGCGACCGTCCGACGGTTTGAGCAAGTTATTAGCAGCAAGCATCAAGAATCTTGCTTCAGCCTGTGCCTCCGCCGATAGCGGAACGTGCACTGCCATTTGGTCACCGTCAAAGTCGGCATTATACGCAGTACATACTAGCGGATGAAGCTTGAGTGCTTTACCCTCGACTAGGACTGGCTCGAATGCTTGAATTCCCAGTCTATGCAATGTTGGAGCACGGTTCAATAGAACAGGGTGATCCTTGATTACATGTTCAAGTGCGTCCCATACTTCGGTTCTAGCACGGTCAACCATTTTTCTTGCACTTTTTATATTATTTGCATAACCGGTATCGACAAGACGTTTCATTACAAAAGGCTTGAACAATTCCAGTGCCATTTCTTTAGGAAGACCGCATTGGTATATTTTTAGTTCAGGACCAACAACGATAACTGAACGTCCCGAATAGTCAACACGCTTCCCAAGTAGGTTCTGTCTAAATCTTCCTTGCTTACCCTTGAGCATATCTGATAGCGATTTGAGCGGCCGATTGTTAGGACCTGTCACAGCACGCCCACGTCTACCATTGTCGATTAAAGCATCGACAGCCTCTTGCAGCATTCTCTTTTCGTTTCTAATTATGATGTCGGGCGCTTTTAGTTCCATCATCTTTTTAAGACGATTATTTCTATTAATGACACGACGATATAAATCGTTTAAGTCACTTGTTGCAAAACGTCCACCATCGAGCAATACCATCGGGCGAAGATCCGGCGGTATTACGGGGATTGCATCAATTATCATCCATTCTGGGCGATTCCCAGACTGGCGGAAAGCCTCAACTACATCTAGCCTCTTAATAAGCTTTATGCGTTTTTGCCCTTGATGCGTATCAGCAAGCTCCTCTTTTAGCTCTTTTGATAATGCGTCCAGGTCGGTAGTTTCAAGCAGTTCTTTTACTGCCTCCGCTCCCATTCCTGCTTTAAAATCATCATCATAACGTTCACGCATATCAACATATTCTTTTTCCGTTAATAGTTGGGCACGCATTAGAACGGTATCGCCAGGGTCTGTAACGATATATTTAGTAAAGTAAAGGACTTCTTCTAGTCGCTTTGGCGATACATCAAGTATTTGCCCTATCCTTGATGGCGTGCCTTTAAAATACCAAATATGCGAAACTGGAGCTGCAAGTTCGATATGCCCCATTCGCTCACGTCTAACTTTAGAACGGGTAACTTCCACCCCGCAGCGATCGCATATCTTGCCTTTGAATCGGATTCTCTTATACTTCCCACAATGGCATTCCCAATCCTTAGATGGTCCAAAAATTTTCTCACAGAACAGCCCATCACGTTCGGGCTTTTGCGTTCTGTAATTTATTGTTTCTGGTCGCTCAACGGGTCCATATGACCAGCTCCTGATTTGTTCAGGGGATGCTAGGCCTATTTTTATTTTATTAAATTCATTAAATTCCAAATTATTGCCCTCTTTCCTATATGAAGTTTAGAATGCGATATCTTCAATTCTGATGGAAATTAATTTTCATCAATGTCTTCATCATCGAACACATCATCGTCATCCAGTCCAAGATCGATTTCATCATCGTCGACTTCATTGTCGATTTCATCGTCATTGTCGATTCCATCGTCATTGTCCTGCTCTAAATCGGATTCGTCGGCATCTTCAACAATATATTGTTTATCAATTTCTTCATCTACGGCAACTTCATCAAAATCCTCCGATATTGGTGCTAGGCCAATATCATCGTCATCATCAAAATTCTGCTTTAGGTCAATTTCTTCTTCATTTATATCAAGGACTTTAACATCAAGTCCAAGTGACTGAAGTTCTTTAATTAGAACTTTACACGCTTCAGGAACACCGGGTTTTGGAATGTTCTGTCCTTTAACAATTGCTTCATAAGTCTTAACTCTACCAACAACGTCATCGGACTTCACAGTCAATATCTCCTGCAATGTATATGATGCTCCATAAGCCTCAAGTGCCCAAACTTCCATCTCACCGAAACGCTGTCCACCGAATTGCGCTTTACCACCGAGTGGTTGCTGCGTAACAAGTGAATACGGTCCTGTTGAACGAGCATGAATTTTATCGTCTACTAAGTGGTGAAGTTTTAGGAAGTACATATATCCTACTGTAACTTCATTATCGAATGGCATACCCGTTCTACCATCATATAGAACTGATTTTCCATCTTCGCTAAGTCCAGCTTTTTTCAGACAATCTACAATATCCTGCTCATTTGCACCGTCGAATACTGGCGTCATCATCTTCCAGCCGAGAGCCTTAGCAGCATAGCCTAGATGCACTTCTAGCACTTGACCGATATTCATACGTGATGGTACTCCGAGCGGATTAAGAACAATGTCAAGCGGCGTTCCGTCGGGCATAAATGGCATATCTTCCTGCGGTAATATTCTTGATACGACACCTTTATTACCGTGTCTACCCGCCATTTTATCCCCTACTGATATCTTGCGCTTTTGTGCAACATAGCAACGTACAACCATATTAACACCGGGCGATAATTCATCACAATTTTCTCTTGTGAATACCTTTACATCAACTACAATTCCCGATTCTCCATGAGGGACTTTTAGCGAATTATCTCTTACTTCTCTAGCCTTTTCACCGAAAATGGCACGTAATAAACGTTCCTCTGCGGTTAATTCAGTTTCGCCCTTCGGGGTGACTTTTCCAACTAGGATGTCGCCTGCACGAACCTCCGCACCGATGCGGATTATGCCAAATTCATCTAGATCCTTCAGAGCATCGTCACCGACGTTAGGAATATCTCTTGTTATTTCCTCGGCGCCGAGCTTCGTATCCCGTGCTTCGATCTCATATTCATCAATGTGAATAGATGTGAATACGTCATCACGGACAACATTCTCATTAATTAAGATTGCGTCTTCATAGTTATAACCTTCCCACGCCATGAAGCCGATTAGTACGTTCTTCCCTAATGCAATTTCACCGTCGGCCGTTGCCGGACCGTCACAAATTACATCACCAGTTTTTATTATATCACCTTTATTATAAATAGGCTTTTGGTTAATACATGTTCCTTGGTTGGATCGTTTGAATTTAATGTGCTTATATGTGTGGCTGGCTCCATTATTGTCCTTAATTACTGTTTCATCAGCCGAAACCGATTCAACTACACCATCTTGTTTTGAGCATACGACCGCCCCCGAATCAACAGCTGCTTTATATTCCATACCTGTTCCAACAATTGGTGATTCTGTTTTTAGTAGAGGCACAGCCTGCCTTTGCATATTTGAACCCATCAGCGCACGGTTTGCGTCGTCGTTTTCAAGGAATGGTATCATCGATGTAGCAATTGAAACAACCATCTTAGGTGTAATATCCATGTATTCGACACGCTCACGTTCAACTTCTAGAATTTCATCTCTTACACGAACGTTTACACGAGGTTTCGCAAAGCGGTTTTTCTCGTCAAGTGGCTCATTCGCTTGCGCTACAATATAGTTGTCCTCAACATCGGCAGTCATATATTCGACTTCGTCAAGAACGACACCAGTTTCTTTATCGACACGACGGAACGGCGCTTCTAGGAATCCATATTCGTTTATCTTCGCATAGGATGCTAGATAAGAAATAAGTCCAATGTTCGGTCCCTCCGGCGTTTCGATAGGGCACATTCTGCCATAATGGCTATAATGAACGTCACGCACCTCAAAGCTGGCTCTATCACGTGATAGACCACCAGGGCCCAATGCTGATAGGCGACGTTTATGTGTTAATTCTGCTAGCGGATTAGGTTGATCCATGAATTGGGATAGTGGCGATGAGCCAAAAAATTCCCTAATAGATGCAACAACTGGGCGGATATTTATCAGCGCCTGCGGAGTGATAACTTCCATATCCTGTGCTTGCAATGTCATTCTTTCACGGATTACTCTTTCCATTCTAGAAAAACCGATCCGGAATTGATTTTGCAATAATTCGCCAACGGAGCGAATTCTTCTATTGCCTAAATGATCGATATCATCTATCGTGCCAACATCATCGCATAAATTGCAAAAATAGTTTATAGATGCTATTATATCGTCTAAAATAATATGTTTTGGAGATAATTCATTTGATCTTTTGAGAATTTGTTCTTCTAGTTCTTCCCTTGATTCCGTGCTTTCCATAATTTCGGTTAGCACTTTAAAGCTAACTTTCTCGGCGATGCCGAATTCCTTATGATCAATGTCAACATATTTTCTAATGCTGACCATGCCATTACCGACAACTTTAACTTGCTTTTCGTCTAAATCAAGAAGAACTTCATTAACGCCGGCATCTTCTATCTGCATTGCCATATCCGTCGTGATTACTTCGCCAACATCGACCATAACCTCACCAGTTAGCGGATTGATGATAGGATTGGCTGGGCGGTATCCGATTATTCTTGATGAAATTCCAAGCTTCTTATTATATTTATATCTACCAAATCTAGCTAAATCATAGCGACGTGGATCGAAGAATAGCGTATTGATATGATTAAGCGCACTCTCAACCGTTGGTGGCTCACCGGGGCGCAACTTCCTATACACTTCAAGGAGGGCCTCCTCAGTGTTTTTAGTCGCATCCTTTTGAGAGATAGTTTGAAGAAGTCTTTCATCCTCACCAAAAACCTCTACAATATCTTGATCCGAACCAATACCCAAAGCCCTTATAAGCGTTGTTATCGGTATTTTTCTATTTTTATCTATTCTAACGTAAATTATGTCGTTTGAATCCATTTCGTATTCAAGCCATGCGCCCCTATTGGGGTTGATTGTCGTTTTAAAAAGTTTTTTTCCTGTTTTGTCATAATCAAAACCGTAATATACTCCAGGCGAGCGAACAAGTTGTGATACGATTACTCTTTCAGCACCGTTGATTACAAAAGTTCCGCTATCGGTCATAAGCGGGAAATCACCCATGAATACTTCTTGCTCTTTTCCTTCACCTGTTTCATTATTGAATAGTCTAGCCTTAACCCCTAGAGGTGCGGCGTAGGTCACATCACGCTCCTTACATTCCTCCACAGAATATTTCGGTTCGTCGTCAATGCGGTAATCAATAAAAGTAAGCACTAAGTTGCCATTATAATCGGTTATCGCGGATACGTCTTTGAATACCTCCTTTAAGCCTTCTTTAATAAACCACTCGTAGGAATTCTTTTGCACCTCAATAAGATCGGGCATTTCAAGAACTTCATTTATCCTTGAAAAACTCATTCGTGTATTCTTACCTAGTTGCACCGGCTTAACGTTCACCATAGGCATAATCACTCCTCACAGCTATTTGCAAATTAACGGATATTTATAGCAATGTACGCATATTATATAAATATATTGCTATACCCACTTGAAAACAGTTTTGTTATATGATATACTAGACTTGTGTAGGTATAAATATCCATTATGATACAGTATATCATTATATAACAATTCAAGCATCTTGTCAAGACTTAAAATAAAAAATATTTAAAAAATGCACCATAACCGCATCTAAAGGTTTTTTTATCACTTTAGATGCGGTTATTTATATGTAAAATTTACGATGTTCTATGCGCCCCAATATTTCCTATCAAGACTGCGGTATTGGATAGCTTGTGCGATATGTGCTTTATCGATAACTTCCTCCCCCTCCAGATCGGCTATCGTTCTCGATACCTTTAATATACGGTCGTATGCTCTTGCCGATAATCCCAGTCTATCGAATGCCGCCTTTAAGACGGATTGTGCGCCGTCCGTCATTGGGCACATTTTATGTAAAAGTGCCGATGTTAATCTAGCATTACAGCTTATATCCAGGCCCGAATACCTTTTATTCTGGATCTCTCTAGCCTTTTGCACTCTCTGCCTTATATGGCTTGATGCTTCTTCCTTTTTGACGGAAGAAATGCTTTCATATTCAACTGGTGCAACCTCAATATGTAAATCAAGTCTATCAAGCATAGGACCCGAAACTTTTGATAAATATTTGCCCACTTGCTTAGGTGTGCAAATGCATTGACGTGTCGGATGCCCAAAATAGCCGCATTTGCATGGATTCATTGCTGCGATTAGCATAATCGAACATGGATAGCTAATTGTCGCCATTGCTCTAGAAATCGTAACCTTCTGATCCTCCAGCGGTTGGCGAAGTATTTCAAGAACATTGCGGTTAAATTCCGGTAGTTCATCTAGGAATAAGACGCCATTATGCGCAAGTGAAATTTCACCCGGTCTAGGAATTGTTCCACCACCCGACAATCCCGATGTTGAAATTGTGTGATGCGGCGACCTGAATGGTCTTATTGATACGAGCGGATTTTCCTTGCTTGTATGACCGCATATTGAATGTATCTGCGTTGTTTCTATCGATTCATCAAACGTCATTGCGGGTAGTATTGATGGGAGCCGCTTTGCAAGCATACTTTTACCCGATCCTGGCGGTCCAATTAAAATAGCATTATGCCCACCAGCGGCGGCAATCTCAAGTGCACGTTTTGCTCCTTGCTGCCCTTTTACGTCGGCATAATCGAGCGCATCATAATTACTTGCATTTTGGGGTAAATAACTCTCCTGCTGCACGATTTCGCTTTCGCCAATTAAATGCGACATAAGTTCCAGCGCATTCTCCACGCCGTATACGGAAATTCCCTCAACAACCGATGCCTCATAGGCATTATCCTTTGGCACGAATACTTTCTCAATCCCCGTCGCTTTTGCGCATAGCACCATCGGAAGGACACCATTCACAGGGCGAATTTCGCCATTGAGCGATAATTCACCGATGAAAGCGCATTTATCAAGTTCAACCTCTAATGCGCCAGCGATTTTAAGCACTGCAATTAAAATAGGTAAATCATTGACGGAGCCAGACTTCTTAGTATCGGCGGGGGCAAGATTGACTGTAACCTTTGCTAAAGGGAAGTTGACGCCGCAACTCTTAATTGCTGAGCGAATCCTCTCCCTACTCTCCTTAATAGCGACGTCGGGCAATCCCACTATTTCAAAGCTGGGGACACCCTTAGATGCGTCAATTTCCACATCGACAGGAAAAGCATTCATTCCAAATAGTCCTAGGCTATTTATCTTCGCAAACATTCGTTACTCCTTCTTAAATTTTCGATAATTTTACATCTTTATTACATTATACTACTTTTTTAGACTAAAAACAAGCATATAATTCCATGTTGTTGATAATCTAGCATCAAAGTGTTAACCCGACGCAGGAATCATACTATAATTTTCTGAAATTTATTGCAATTAAAATTAAAAAGTGATAATATATATACGTTAAATGAGTTTGTACTTCAATAAATTTGACAATAATAAAGTGATATTAAAATACTGAGTTTGGAGATATTATATGAGTGGTTATGTAGGATTCGTTAATAAAATAGACAATACAGAAGATGTATTGAATGAAATGATGGCAAAGATTGACCATCGTGGTCCCGATGGTAGGGGGCAATTCATTGATGATGGAATTGCACTGGGGTATGTGATGCTCGATACCGGATCTGCTGAACCGAATTGTGAGCCTTTCACAAGCAGCAATGGCGAACTCGTTATCGCATTCAACGGTGAAATTTACAATCGCAACGATTTAAAATCCGATCTTGAAGAAAAGGGACACACATTCTCCATAGGCAATAGTGCTGAAGTTGTTCTGCGTGGATATGAGGAATACGGTGCCTTAATACTTGATAAATTGAGGGGAATGTTCTCATTCGTCATCTGGAATAAGAATTCTAGGGAGATTTTCGGTGTGCGTGATTTTTTCGGCATTAAACCGCTCTACTATGCGAATATGGGGCAAACTTTCCTCTTTGGTTCTGAAATTAAGGCGCTAATCCCCCACCCTCATTTTAATAAAGAGCTGAATGTTGACACACTGGAAACATACCTTACATTCCAGTATTCGCCGACTGAACAGACTTTTTTTAATAATGTATATAAGCTGCCCCCTGCCCACTATTTCTTATATAAAGATGGCGATATGGAGATTGAGCGATATTGGGAGATTGATTTCAAAGTAAATCGGAAGGGGCAGACAAATCAAGAAAAGTCGCTTGACGATTATGTGGATGAAATCGAAAAAGCAATGACCGAATCCGTGGCACTCCATAAGACAAGCGATGTTGAAGTTGCGAGTTTCCTCTCTAGCGGTGTAGATTCAAGCTATGTTGCGTGTCTTTCCGATGTGGATAAAACTTTTACCGTAGGATTCAGCAATGAGCAATATAATGAGATTAGTTATGCTAAAGAATTCGCAAATCATATCGGCACTCAAAATATTAATAGGGTGATAAGTGCAAGCGAATATTGGGACTCGCTGCCTAAATTGCAATACCATATGGATGAGCCTTTAGCCGATCCGGCGGCGGTTGCACTTTACTTTGTATGTAATTTAGCATCGGAACATGTTAAAGTTGTTCTATCCGGTGAGGGTGCCGACGAATTATTCGGCGGCTACAACGTCTATAAAGAACCTATTGAGATGACGATATATAATATAATTCCTATGCCGATCCGTCGCTTAATAGGCAATATCGCATCAAAATTCCGTGGTAGACGTGGGCTGAATTTCTTAGTTCGACGTGGTAAAACATTGGAAGAACGCTTCATCGGTAATGCTTATATGTTCTCCGAAAAGGAACGAAAATCACTCCTCAACATTAAGACAGATGCACCATCAGCAATGGAAATCACAGCACCATTCTATGACAAAGTCAAGGATAAAGACACTATTACAAAAATGCAGTACATCGATATTCATCTTTGGATGGCGGGCGATATTCTATTAAAAGCGGACAAAATGAGTACAGCGAATTCTATTGAAGTGCGGTGCCCGTTCCTAGATAAAAATGTTATGGAAGTAGCGTCGCAAATACCGACAACATTTAGAGTTAATAAAGAAAATACAAAATACGCAATGCGTCTTGCTGCTAATAGAAAGATTCCATCGGCGGCGGCAAATAAGAAGAAATTAGGCTTCCCCGTTCCTATTCGGGTATGGCTCCGTGAAGCAAGCTATTATAATAAAGTGAAGTCCGCATTCACTAACGACACCGCAAAAAAGTATTTTGACACGGTCAAATTAGTTGAATTGCTTGATAATCATCGTTCAAACAAGGCGGATAATAGCAGGAAAATTTGGACTATATATATGTTCCTAATTTGGTATGACGAATATTTCGGTGAAAATTAAATTCGATAGTATAAAATGAACACAGCCCTATAAAAATAGGGCTGTGTTCATTCGCTTTAGGTATTTTTAGGAATAGTCAACTAGCAACATCCGCAATTATCTCTTCCCGAACCTGATCCGTCGCCGCAGCAGCAGCAAAGAATAAGGATTAGAATGATAATCCAGCAGCAGTTACCACCGCCAAAGTTAAAACCTGACATACTCGCTAACCCCCTTTTGTTTTATATTACATAATATGAAACCAGCAATATTGTGTTACAAATTATTTAATTTGCCGCCCATTTTAATTTTGAATAGTAGAAAAATGCAAGCTTGAAGAAATACGAATGTATCGGGAGCAAATTAGAGGAATCCTTAGATATATGCATCTATTCTAATATTTTAGCAGAATTCCATCTTCCATTGCCCTTGACTTAAAAAGGATATTAATGTATAGTATAGTCAAGGTCAATGAAAGTCAAAGTCAAATTTATAGGAGGTGTGTTCATGAAACTAACCGATATTATAGCAAGGGAGATTCTTGATATGCTTGAAAGCGAAGATGGAATTGCCCTCATTCAACGCAATGAGCTAGCGACGCAAATCGGTTGTGTGCCGAGCCAGATTAATTATGTAATTACATCTAGATTTACGCCGGAGCAAGGCTATATTGTAGAAAGTCGGCGTGGCGGAGGCGGATATATCAGAATTCGCCGTATACATCATAATGGGAATGAAGCCATGATGCACATAATCAATTCGATAGGTGACACACTTGACGAGGCAACAGTTAGAGCTATTTTAGATAATCTAGTTTACGATAATTTAGTATCGCCAAAGATGGCAACATTGATTCTTGCTGCTACTAGCGATTCAACATTAAGGCCACTTAACTATGAAAATAAACATATTATTAGGGCAAGGATTTTTAAACGAATGCTGCTCAATGTTTAAAGGAGGAAAAAATATGTTATGTGAAAGTTGCGGTATGAGGACTGCCAATGTCGCCCTAGAGCAAAGCATCAACGGTAAGAAAAGATCTATCCGACTATGTTCGCAATGTGCTGCAAAGGCGGGATTTAATTCCCTGCTCCACAATGCAGGACTGAAACTAAATCCGAGCAGCCTAGAAGATCAGATCGGGGGTTTCTTCTCAAATTTAAATAGTACAGAAAAGCAGGAAAGTCGCTGCCCTGTATGTAATTCAAGCATTTCTACAATTGCCAGCAAGGGTAAAATCGGCTGTGCGAATTGCTATACGCACTTTAAAGCAAGTTTACTACCGTCGATACATCGGATACACGGCAATACGAATCATGTTGGTAAAGTGCCGAAGTCCGCTGGTCCTCGCCTTAGACTGCGCAGTGAGCTCGCCTCACTGAAAAAGGAGCTTGAACAAGCGATAGAGCAGCAGCGATTTGAGGAGGCGGCTACTATACGTGATAAGATAAATGAAATTAAGAGAGGTGAAGATCTTGAATAAATGGTATCTAGATTTACATGAAAATAGTGAAAATGATATCGTATTAAGCACAAGAATTCGCCTTGCTAGGAATTTGGAGCAATTCCCATTCGGTGATAATATAAGCGACGAAGATGCCATAAAACTATCGGAGTTAATTAAAGGTGCCGTGGCCGATATTAACCTCGGTGATAATCCGCTCACCTTTAATTCGGGAATTGATATAGATGATGTAACGATAAAGACATTGGTAGAAAAGCACAGCATTAGCCCAGATTTCGCAAATAGGAGGAACCATTCATCATTGCTTTTGTCCGAAGATGAGTCAATCTCCATCATGATAAATGAGGAGGATCATGTTCGAATTCAGGCATTGCAAAGTGGTCTTTCTCTAAATAAGGCACTCGATATAGCCAATAAAATAGATGATGTAATTGACGCAAGGGTGAATTACGCATTCGATGAAAAGCTCGGCTATTTGACGACTTGCCCTACTAATATCGGAACGGGGCTAAGAGCATCAGTAATGCTCCATCTCCCAGCATATGAACGGGCGAATATGATACCTAATCTTGCTAGTATGGTATCTAAATTAGGGCTGACTATCAGGGGTGTTTTTGGTGAAGGCAGTAATCAAAGAGGTTCTATTTATCAGATTTCTAATCAAATAACGCTGGGCATATCGGAAAGTGATGCAATTGCTAACCTCGAAGGAATCGTTCTCCAGATAATAAGACAGGAGCGTCTGATGAGGAAAAGGCAATTCGATGCTAATCCCGCATTAGAAGATGCTATCTATCGTGGATATGGAATTCTCAAATATGCACGGCGCATCTCCAGTCAGGAAATGTATCAGCTCATATCGGTTCTGCGTGAGGGAATTTCCTTGGGAATTTTTAATAAGATAGACATAGCAAAGATTAATAAATTAGAATTTGAATGCGGAACCGCCCAATTGATTAAGAAGCTTAAAGTAGACGATAATTCAGATGATGACAATAGAACTTGCGCCGACTCAAGAGATGAACTGCGGGCAAGTTTAATACGTAATTTAATTTAAGGAGGAGATATTATGTACAATTTCAATGGATTCACAGAAAAAGCGAATGCGGCACTTAATTCGGCAATTAAATTCGCCGCTGAATTAGGTCACACCTATATCGGGAGTGAGCATATTCTATGCGGATTGCTTTCATCCGCCGACAACAGTGTTGCATATACTGTGTTGAATAAGAATGGAATTACTTTAGAAGCAGTAACAGAAAGGCTAATTCAATCGGTGGGCAAGGGCATGAGGACAAAGCTAACGCCCGACGATTTCACTCCTAGAAGCAAGCGAATTCTAGAAATGTCAATAGCGCAGGCAAGAATGCTCGGTCATAATTACGTTGGCACCGAACATATCCTGATGGCAATTCTAAAGGAAAGTGACAGCATCGCCGTCGTTCTCATTAGGGAGCTTGGTGGCAGTGTTAGCACCATTTTCAGCGAATGTGGCGGGCAGATGTCGGGCATTGGCGGTGATGGAATGTCCGATGAAATCGGTATGAGTTCGCAGCCAATGCAAGGAAAGGGCGGCAGTAAGAGTAATCTAGATAAATTCGGACAGGACTTAACCGAACGGGCAAGAGCAAACAAAATTGATCCTGTAATCGGTAGAGATAAAGAAATTAATAGAGTTATTCAAGTTCTCTCACGCCGTACAAAAAACAATCCCTGCTTAATCGGTGAACCCGGTGTAGGTAAGACTGCAATTGCTGAAGGGTTAGCTTTAAAAATTGTCAATGGTGAAGTACCCGAAAACATCAAAGGTTTTAAGGTTTTTATGCTTGACATGACTTCAATGCTAGCGGGCACGAAATACCGTGGTGATTTTGAAGAACGTATAAAGTCGGCAATTGATGAGATGATTAAAGCTGGCGATATAATCCTATTCATAGATGAAATTCATACCATCATGCGTGCCGGTGCTACGGAGGGCGGCGCATTAGATGCTGCCAATATTCTCAAACCCCTCCTAGCTAGGGGCGAATTGCAAGTTATCGGTGCAACAACTCTTGAAGAATATCGCCAATACATTGAGAAAGATAGCGCTCTTGAAAGACGTTTTGAGCCGGTAGTTGTAGAGGAGCCGACTGAAGAAGATGCCATTCAAATTCTGTACGGGTTGCGTGACAAATATGAGGCTCACCATAAGATAAAAATTAGCGACGAAGCAGTCGAAGCAGCTGTTACACTATCGAAACGCTATATTACTGATAGATTCCTTCCTGATAAGGCGATTGACTTAATTGATGAGGCATCATCAAAACTTAGGTTGAAAGCATTTACAGCACCGCCGAATTTGAAGGAATGTGAAGACAAGATAAAAGGCGTCCAAAAAGAGAAGGAGGCTGCCGTTAATCAGCAGGATTTTGAAACTGCGGCAAAACTCCGTGATGAAGAAAATAAATTGAAAGAAGAATATGATAATTTACGTAAGCAATGGGGAGAGGCAAGTGAAGAAAGTCTAGGTGTCGTATCAAGTGAAGATATTGCCGATATAGTTGCTAGTAAAACTGGAATCCCCGTAATGCAAATGACAGAATCCGAGGGTGAAAGACTACTGCGTATTGAGGAAATTATCCATGAGCGAGTAGTCGGTCAAAAAGAGGCAGTCAGCTCAATCGCTAGGGCAATTAGGCGTGGCAGGGCTGGTCTAAAAGATCCGAATCGCCCGATTGGCTCATTCATCTTCCTAGGTCCTACCGGTGTGGGAAAGACGGAACTATCAAAAGCATTGGCTGAAAGCCTATTCGGTGAAGAAGATGCAATGATACGCCTTGATATGTCGGAGTATATGGAGCCACATTCAGTATCAAAGATTGTAGGATCCCCTCCCGGATATGTAGGATATGATAGTGGCGGGCAATTAACTGAAAAAATCCGTCGCAAGCCATATTCAGTTGTGCTATTCGATGAAATTGAAAAAGCACATCCCGATGTGTTCAACATTTTACTGCAAATTCTTGAAGATGGTATTCTGACCGATTCACAGGGAAGAACTGTTGACTTCAAAAATTCTGTAATTATAATGACGTCCAATGTCGGGGCAAGACTAATTACCGATAAGAGGAGTTTCGGCTTTACTGAAGTTGCGCACGATGATGAAGATAATAAAGATGAGGTAATGAAGGAGTTAAGGAAAAGCTTCCGCCCTGAATTCCTCAACAGAATAGATGATATTATCGTGTTCCATAAGTTGTCGAAAGAAGATATTAGGGAAGTTGCTGGCATAATGCTTCAAACTCTTTCTACAAGAATGAAAGAACTAGGAATTAATATATCTTATTCCGATGAGGCAATTGATAAAATTGCCGATGCAGGATACGATCCTAGTTATGGTGCAAGACCACTAAGACGTGCCATTTCAACACAAATTGAAGATATGTTATCGCAAAAGTTGTTAGAAGGCGGCATTAAATCGGGTGATGAAATCAAGCTCATTTTAAAGAATGATGAGTTCGATGTTGTCAAAGTCGAAAAGGATACCGTTGCTACAGCTTCAGATGACAAATAAATAAAAAACATCGCTAGTCCAAAATGGCTAGCGATGTTTTTTCGTATAAGCTAATTTAATTATCTTTTATCAAAGAAACGAACAAACTCATTCGGTGCGCATGGTTTTCCAAATAGGAATCCTTGCGCAAGATCTACATTTAAATCGGCTAAGAAATCGGACTGCCCCTTTGTTTCTATTCCTTCAGCCAATACCGTTACCTCCATAGATTTCGCCAAATTGACAATTGCGGTTGTAATATGCTTTGATGCGGCATTGGTTTCAACATCGACAACTAGGCTACGGTCAATTTTCAAGATATCAATGGGGATAATCTTAAGTGAGCTGAGTGATGAATACCCACTACCAAAGTCGTCCATAGATATTGAACAACCTAAATCGCTAATCTCATTGAGTATCTCTATTGTTCTATCTATATCTTTCATCGCCATTGTTTCCGTCAATTCAATATCAAGCCACTTAGCATCTAGCCCCGTTTCATCAAGAATATCTTTTATTGTGCTCACAATGTCAGTTTCATAAAATTGAGCTTGAGAAACGTTAACGGATATTTTAACCGGATCCAGCCCCTCGTCCTGCCATCTTTTATTTTGGCGGCAAGCTTCACGCATTCCCCATTCATCAATTTTAGTTATCAATCCAACTTCTTCAGCTACGGGTATGAATGCCCCCGGTGTAACGATACCTTTTTCAGGGTGATTCCATCTCATTAATGCTTCAATCCCCATTAGCTGTTCCGTCTTAATATCAACTTTAGGTTGGAAATAGAGAGTGAATTCCTGATTTTCATAAGCTGCGTTAAGCTCCTCCTCCAGCAGCTCACGCTCAAGCATTATCCGCTGAATATCTTCATTGAAGAATTGGAATTTAGTATTGGGCGACGATTTTGCCACCGTCAATGCCATACTAGCCTCATCAAGCATTGAGATCACATTAGGTGTATCTTCACTGAGTAGGCTAATTCCGCACTTAATCTCTACCTTTTCCTTTACTAGAAGCGTCAATCTAATGCCACCAACTGCGTCGCTGATTCGTTCTAGTAAATCGTCAATTTGGGCAACATCATCGTATTTATACATTAGTGCAAAATCATCGCCACTCAGCCGTGATAGGAATGTCCCGTTATCGATAGCCGATGAAATGCTATTTGCAACTTCAACAAGCAATTTGTTGCCCGCCTCGTATCCGGACAAGTTGTTCACCCTCTGGAATCGGTCAATATCAAGAACGATGAGTGCAACTTTATCACCGCCATGCTTTGCCTGTCTTACGATGTTTTCGCCTTCTAACAGGAATTTCCTTCGATTAGCAAGACCCGTTAGCTCATCTTGAAAAGTTGTTCTATCAATGATTTTATGCACATCTTTTTGCGTTGTAACATCAATAAAAGCGCCGATGATTCGTATAACCTCTCCCGATGCGTTCGTAATATTTTTAAATTTGAACATGAAATAACGATAATTATCGTCCATCGTCTTTATGCGTGTTTCTAAAACAAATGAATCAATTAGACCCCTTACAAGACGATTATATTCGAATATATATTCGTCTAAATCGTCAGAATGAATCCTGCTCCTTATATCATTGCTATTAACCTTTTTATTCGTTTTAATCCCGAATATTCGGCGTGCCTTATTGGATAGATATATATCGTCTTCCTTGCCGATTTCTAATACGGTAATGCCTATTTCGGCACTTTCCATAGCTAGATTATATCTCTCCTCCGATACTGTCAGGTTGTGATTCATCTGTATTAATTCCTGCTTTAGCATGGTATTTTTCGTCACATCCGTACCGACGGACAATATGTATTTTACGTCTTTTTCATCTTTTAATATGACACTATTGAAAATAACGTGCATTTTCCCTTTGTTCCTTGTTCGAAATACAAATGGGTTGTTATCATTTTCTAGTGCCTTTTTAGCTAAATTTCTCCCTGAAATGCTGCCGTCGAATTCATCGTCATGGAATATCTTTTTAACGATAGTAATATCAAGTATATGATGGCTCGTATCAATAACGTCCCTCATATACTCGTTAAATTCAATGAAGTCAAGGTCGGTATTCCAAACAATCGTCATTGATTTAGCATTTTCTAAGATTTGCTCATAAAACGATCTTTGCATCTCTAAATGCTTACCTACAAGGACACTCCGTGTCCGCAGAAAAATAAAAATCATCACCAATATAAACACTGCTAATATTGGCAATGCCACTCTGAGCGGTATGCAAATTCCACTATTGCTTGCCGCATTTACATTAGCGCTCAAAGATGTCAAAGGATTGCAAAATAGCGCCAAGATAGAATAAATTTTCATAAATCGATTCCTTTCGATAAATATTGATTCTACATATTAAGTCCATTATTATTTTTTCTTATACAATATTTAGATTGTTTCCATGTTAATTCGACATTATCAAACATTTACGATTGTACCATAAGTTTTAGTATAAAGTCAACTTTACGGTATACAAGTGCAATTGATTTATTGCAATAGCAATGGTATAATATTTTATAGAGAAAGATGTTAGATATAACTTTTAGTAAGTAAGGAGCCAAAATTTAAATGAAGAAAATGAGCAAATTCTTGTCATATTACAAGCCATATAAATGGGTATTTCTAGCTGATATGTTGTGTGCAATAATAGCATCGGGGATTAATCTTGCATTTCCGCTAATTATTCGACACATTACAAGTGACGTTTTAAGCAAGACAACGCAGAATGTCACAATTTATATATTGCAAATTGCGGTGCTGATGTTATTCCTAACATTCATCGAATATTTATGTAATTATTTCATTACATCATATGGGCATATCATGGGTTCAAAAATTGAAAATGATATGAGGAATGAATTGTTTGAGCATTTGCAAAAGCTACCGCTGAGTTATTATGACAATCAGCAAACAGGTACATTAATGAGTAATATCACCAATTCACTATTCGATATTACCGAACTAGCGCATCACGGGCCGGAGGATTTGTTAATTTCGGCAACGAAATTAATCGGTGCATTTTTCATTCTTCTTAGCATTAATGTGAAGATGACATTGCTACTATTCGCATTCATACCTGTGATGATAGTATTCGCAGCTTATTACAATCTCAGAATGCGAAAAGCATTCCGCAAGAGCCGTGACAGAATTGACGATATAAATGCTGGAATTGAAGATAGTTTATCGGGAATCAGGGTTGTGAAGAGCTTCGCCAATGAAGACGTCGAACTGCATAAATTTAAGAAAAATAGCTGGTCATACGTGCTTAGCAAGGGCAATATTTATCGCATACTAGGCAGGTACCATAGCGGCATTAATGCCTTTGGTTCAATTCTGCAAATTGTCGTCATTATATCTGCGGCATTTCTCATTGCGGGCGGTGAAGTAAATACCCTCGATTTAATCACATTTATACTATATTTATCAATGTTCCTAGAGCCAATTAAAAAGCTGGTTAACTTCGCTGAAATGCTGCAAAACGGCGCATCAGGATTTGATAAATTCTACGAAATTCTCAATGTCAATCCGGACATATTCGATAAGCCCGATGCTATTGATGTTGATAGCTTCCGTGGGGATATATCCTTTAAAGATGTATCATTCCAGTATAGTGAGGGTACGGAAAAGGTGTTTTCGGGCATTAATCTTGAAATTGAGGCAGGCGAATATATCGCACTCGTCGGTGCATCCGGCGTTGGAAAAAGCACGATGTGCAACCTCATACCACGATTTTATGAAGTGTCGAGCGGAACCGTATCGATAGACGGCATTGATATTCGTGATATTAAGCTACATTCCCTCCGGAAGAAAATCGGCATTGTCCAGCAAGATGTATATCTTTTTGCGGGCACTGTGCTTGAAAATATTAGATACGGTAAGCCCGAGGCAACTGATGAAGAAATTATCGAGGCATCAAAACGTGCATTCGCACATGAATTCATCATGACTCTCCCCGATGGATATGATACAAACATCGGACAAAACGGCGTAAAGCTATCAGGAGGACAAAAGCAAAGGCTAAGTATCGCACGGACATTCCTCAAGAATCCGCCAATTTTAATTTTTGATGAGGCAACATCTCAACTTGATAACGAAAGTGAAAAGGTCGTGCAACAATCGTTTGAAAAGCTATCTTCAAATAGGACTACCATCGTCATTGCGCATAGGCTATCGACAATTAAAAATGCCGAGCGCATTGTCGTTCTCACGCAAAATGGTATTGAGGAACAAGGAACGCATGAAGAATTGCTTTCATTAGGTGGAACATATTCCGAACTATATAATATGCAATTCCAGTAAACGCTTTAGCTATTAAAATGGGTTTTCCATTCTATCCAAGTCAAGAATTGTAATATTTCTACCCTTGAATGATATTAGTCCTTCGTCACGCATTCTGCCAAGCTCCCTAGATAATGCACTCCTATCCACGGATAGGAATTCGGCAAGCCCCTCCCTATTGAACGGCATTGTAAAGTTTAAATTTTCGTCCTTTTTATAGCAATCGAGCAGATAGGCAATTATTTTTTCCCTCATGCTCTTCAGTAGTAGATAATCTATCTTTTTGCTAAGGTGAATACTCTTGTTTGCTAGAATACCAAGCATATTACTAATTAGCCTTGTATGGAATTCGCATGAATTACCGCATCTATTTAGAATATGGCTGTATTCCAAGTAACATATTACTACATCTGTTAGTGCGAGCACGCTTGAGATGCTTTTGTTAATGCCTGCGCATACCATCACTTCACCAAAATAGTCCGTTTCCTCAAGGTGTGCCATAATTGTTTTCCTACCGAATACATCTTCCTTATTTATTTCTGCACTACCACTGACGACAATGCCGACGGAATCGATTTTGTCGCCTACATTGAGGATGTATTCGCCTTTTTCAAATTTTCTATATGTTACACCGAGGCATTTAAGCATGCATATAAGTTCTTTTTGAGAAACACCGCTGAATAACATTGAACGGGATAATACTTCTATATATGATTTCATTTTTATCACCTTTTTTATATTTTCACTAATTTGTTGCTACGGCAACAGATTTTCTTCTCCAACTATACTATAATAACATCAAGAGGTCAAGGTAAAGTCAATATCACGACCTATTAAATCATAAACTTACGATGTTTTAAATATAGGAGGGAAATTATGTTAAGACAAGTTATAAAAATTGACGAAGAGAAGTGCATTGGCTGCGGTCTTTGTGCGAATGCTTGTCAAGAGGGTGCAATCGGCATGGTCGACGGAAAGGCAAAATTGCTCCGTGATGACTATTGTGACGGGCTGGGCAATTGCCTCCCCGTTTGCCCGACGAATGCGATTAGCTTCGAACAGAGGGAGGCAGCGGCATTCGATAAAAAGGCAGTAGAGAAGAACAAAGCTAAAATGAATGAATCGGCGAATCTCGGTTGTGGGTGCCCCGGTACTAATTCGAAAGCCATTCAGAGAAAGCCCATTGTAGATGCACAACCTGCTCAAAACGCAAGTGCAAATAGTGTACAATCGCAACTGAATCAATGGCCTGTTCAAATCTCGCTAGTGCCTGTGAATGCGCCGTATTTCGATAATGCGCATTTGCTAATTGCTGCGGACTGTACTGCATATGCATACGGTAACTTCCATAATGAATTCATTAAGAATCGCATTACGATTATCGGTTGTCCGAAGCTCGACGCAGAAGATTATACTGAGAAATTGACTGCGATTATTAAGGAAAACAACATTAAGAGTGTTACCATTGTCCGCATGGAAGTACCATGTTGTGCCGGCATTGCTAATGCGTCGGTTAATGCACTTCAAAATAGCGGAAAGATGATACCGTGGAGTCTTGTGACTATCAGTACAGATGGTCAAATTATAGAAGACTAAATTTAAGGGAGGTAGTTTTATGTCAAATATGTTTTGCTTTCAATGTGAACAAACAGTGGGGGGAACTGGATGTACTGTTTCCGGTGCTTGCGGTAAGAAGCCCACAACATCGAATCTTCAAGATGAGCTAACTAGCTCAATCATTGCTCTAGCTAAAGCGGCGGAACTTAATCGAACGAAGGAAACCGATAAGATTATTATCAGCGCACTCTTTGTGACAATTACAAATGTGAACTTCAATGATGAAGATATTAAAAAGCACATTGCCAATGCTAGGAAAGTACGGAGTGCTATTAATCCTACAATTGTCGAATATGACTTGGAAAAATTATGGGGCGACGATGAAGATATTCGCTCACTTAAATCTCTAATACTCTTTGGACTAAGAGGAATGGCGGCTTATGCTCATCATGCTGCAAATCTAGGATATGAAGATGACGGTGTAAACAAATTTTTCTATGAGGCTCTGGGAGCTATTCAAAGTGATATGTCGGGTGATGACTTACTAGCGCTAGTAATGAAATTAGGTGAAGTGAATTTAAGATGTATGGAATTGCTTGATAAGGCAAATACGACAACATATGGAACACCTGAGCCGACAGTCGTGCCTAATAGCATTGAAAAGGGTCCATTCATCGTTATATCAGGGCATGATTTACACGATTTATATTTACTACTTGAACAGACTAAAGATAAGGGAATAAACATCTATACACATAGTGAGATGCTCCCCGCTCATGCATATCCAAAGCTAAAAGCCTATCCACATCTAAAGGGCAATTTTGGTACTGCATGGCAGAATCAACAGAAGGAATTCATAGATATCCCTGCACCTGTACTATTCACCACTAACTGTATTATGCCCGTAAAGGATAATTACGCAGATAGAATTTTTACTACTGAAGTTGTTTCTTATCCCGGCATGGTACATATCGGTCCCGACAAAGATTTCACACCTGTAATTGAAAAGGCGCTTGAACTGGGCGGATATAAAGAAGATGTTAGGGGAACAGGCATTAATGGCGGCGAAACCGTAACAACAGGATTCGCAAGGGGGACTGTTCTATCAGTAGCAGATAAAGTAATTGACGCTGTCAAGGCTGGCGATATTAAGCATTTCTTCCTTGTTGGCGGATGCGATGGCGCAAAGCCGGGAAGAAACTACTATACTGATTTCGTTAAACAGACACCTAAGGATACGATTATCCTAACTCTTGCTTGCGGTAAATACCGCTTTAACGATCTTGATATTGGTGAAATTGGTGGTCTACCAAGAATTATGGATATGGGACAATGCAACGATGCATATAGTGCAATTCAGGTTGCAATCGCACTTTCTGAAGCATTCGAATGTGATATTAATGAGTTACCACTTTCACTTGTGCTATCATGGTATGAGCAAAAGGCAGTTGTAATTCTGCTAACTCTATTATCGCTAGGCATTAAGAATATTTTCATTGGCCCGTCGCTACCAGCATTCATGTCACCGAATGTTCTAAAACTCCTTGTTGATAATTTCGGACTAACACCGATTTCAACACCGGAAGAAGATTTAAAGAAAATACTTGGCTAATCAAATATTATAATTATATCGCCGCGGTAGCACTTGACATTGCTGCGGCGATATGTTATTATTTAGTAGCATAATGTAAGTCAGGCAATGGGTTTCCGTGGGAATTCATCAGCTGGGCTAAATTCTAGCAACGATTCTTTTGATTCGTGGGACGATAATTCTTTATAGAATTTATCGTCCTTTAATTTTACTTAGCTAGGTTTTGTGCATGGAGGGATGGTATGGGCATTAATAAACAAAAAAATGTGAGAATAGCAATGAAAGTATCAGCAATAGGAATAGCGGTCAATGTAATCCTAACAATTTTCAAAATGATTGCTGGTATCGTATCTAATTCTAGTGCGATGGTTTCCGATGCTGTTCATTCATTCTCGGACGTGGCAAGCACAGTTGTTGTAATGCTAGGGATAAAGGCGGCAGCCAAAGAAAAGGATAGGAAGCATCAATACGGGCATGAACGAATGGAGAGTCTTGCCGCATTGATACTCTCTTTCTTCCTCATTCTAACTGCTATCGGAATTGGCATTGATGGAATAGATAAAATACGCATCGGCATGAAAGGCGATCTTGCAACTCCGGGAATACTGGCATTGATTGCAGCACTTGTTTCTATCGTCGTTAAAGAGTGGATGTATTGGTATACGAGAGCCGCCGCAAAGAAGATTAAATCAGCGGCATTACTTGCTGATGCGTGGCATCATCGCTCGGATTCCTTATCTTCAATAGGGAGTTTCATAGGTATTGCTGGAGCAAGAATTGGATTCCCTATTCTTGATCCGATAGCATCTTTAGTCATTTGCGCACTTATTTTTAAAGTGGCAATCGACATCGCAAGGAATGCTGCGAATCAGATGGTGGATAGATCATGTAGTGAAGAAATCGAAAAGGAAATTACTCAAATTGCATTAGAGCAAGATGGAGTTAGGTCGGTCGATAGCCTTAGAACACGTATGTTCGGTTCAAAGTTCTTTGTCGATATTGAAATCGCAGTTGATGGGAATCTCTCAATTTATGAGGGGCATGACATTGCCGAATTAGTACATGATGAAATTGAGGATCACTTCAGCGATGCGAAGCATTGCATGGTTCATGTTAACCCATATTACGAACATGAGGGCGACGAAAGTACCGATAATGCATCTAACCCACCTGCCAATAATGATGATGTGTAAGAATTCACACATTAAAAATGCACCTGAAATTTCAGGTGCATTTCTTCTACTTCTTATCCTCTTTATATGGGAAAGCCTTCATCATTACTTTGATTAAAATGAAGAACAATATTAGTGCTGAGAATACTCCCGCCAATCCGTAAAGCATCAAATAAAATCCCATTGTTAAATTACTCACCTAGTATTACCACCTTTCAAAACAAGTCTTAATGTGACAGTAACCATGGAACAACTGCAAGGACAATTCCGCCTGCCATTATTGAGCCAATTTGTCCTGCTACATTCGCACTGACTGCCGGCATAAGAATAAAGTTCGTCGGGTCTTCCTCTTTAGCAATTTTCTGCGCTACTCTTGCTGCCATTGGGAATGCTGAAATTCCTGCTGCACCGACAATAGGATTAATCTTGTTTTTAGAAAATAGGTTGAAAAACTTCGCAAATAGGACACCGCCCGCCGTATCAAAAATAAATGCGACTAGCCCAAGCCCTAAAATCATAAGTGTTTCTTTCCTTAAAAATGCTTCGTACTTCATAGTTGATCCTATTGTAATGCCAAGGAAAATTGTCACTACATTGGATAGTTCATTCTCCGCCGATTTTGCAAGTCTTTCTACAACTCCGCATTCTTTGAGCAAATTGCCAAACATTAACATTCCAATTAGTGCAACACTAATGGGAGCGACAATTCCGCTTACTATCGTAACGACAATCGGGAATAAAATTTTAATCGTTTTTGATACCTTGACTTCCTTATATTCCATTCTTATCATGCGCTCTTTTTTAGTAGTGAGTGCCTTGACAACTGGGGGCTGGATAATCGGCACAAGCGCCATATACGAATATGCGGCGACAGAAATCGGCCCTAGTAATTGCTTAGCAAATTTGCTCGCGACAACAATTGATGTCGGTCCATCAGCTGCGCCGATAATGCCGATTGATGCTGCTTCTTTTAAATCGAATCCTAGTAGAATTGCAGTAATTATCGTGAAAAAGATACCGAATTGAGCAGCCGCACCGAAGAAGATCATCTTTGGATTTGCAAATAGTGGTGTGAAGTCGACCATTGCGCCGATACCGATGAAAATCAGAATCGGGAAAATCTCGGTTAAAATACCTTTTTCATAAAATATCTTCAATATGCCATCTTGTCCCTCCGACTCCCAAATTGTATTAAGTGGGAGATTGACAAGTATTGAACCGAACCCAATTGGTAGTAGGAGCATCGGCTCATATTCTTTTTTAATTGCTAGATAGATTAGAATCCCGCCAATTGCATACATCACAAGATATTGCCAGCGAAAATCCATTATTCCTTGAAGTAACTCCGAAAAATCCGGCATTAAACATTCCTCCAAAAAGTATATAATTTGTAATGGAATTAAATTTAGTATCAACACCATTCAATCATATATTTTACACTTTTCTAATGCAATTATCAAGTCTAAATTGATGAAATAACCGATTTTTAGGGTAGTAAGTCGCTTTTATACACATTTTTATGCTTAAAGTGCGTAAATCCCCTGCACCTCCCTTTTAATATAATAATAGTTAGAAATATAAAAAACAACTTAATATCAAATTAAGTTGTTTTTATATATGTAATTCACGATAGTTGCCATTCTCTTTATGTATTTGCGTTTAACTTTTCCTCCCTTTGCCTATCGTATTTTAGCTTCGTTGCCATTCCGCCCCTGATATGCCTCTCTTTCTTATTCTTTTCAAGCACTTGCTTAACCTGAGCGTGTAGTTGAGGCTGAATTTTCTGCAATCTTTCACTAACGTCTTTATGCACGGTCGATTTCGATACACCGTATTGCTTCGCCGTATCCCTCACAGTTGATGAATTCTCTATAATATACTGCCCTAATATGACACATCTCTCCTCGACATTACCTTTCAATGCTATCACCCTTACTATAATAACGTTTTGTTCCATTTATATGCGGATACAGCATTGAATATGTAGGAATATATTAATTTGATTCCACCTTTTATTCACGCCAAAATCATTATATGCTGCCTTTACTTTTTAGACGACTTCAACAAAATTTACTTAAACAACATAATTTATTTGATGATTCTTTATTTCAGGCACTTGACATAAAGCGAACTTGAGGGTATAAGATATAGTTAACTACACTAAATAAGGAGGGGTAATATGCGTTTAGGAATCGCAAAAGCTCTAGAACATAGTTCGCCCGACGAATGGGCGCATAAGCATCGCAGTCTTGGATGTGGGGCGGTGGTGTTCCCCATCGACTACAATTCAGAAGATAGTCTAATCAATGCATATGTAAATGCAGCTAAAAAATATGACTTAGTTATTGCGGAAGTCGGCATATGGGTGAATCCTATTTGCAGCGATGAAAAACAGCGGGAACACAATCTTGAAAGGTGCATTAACCAGCTAAAATTAGCGCAGCGAATTGGAGCAAAATGCACCGTCAATATCGCTGGCTCATGCGGTGAAATCTGGGACGGCGCTTATAAGGAGAATTATTCCGATGCCGCATTCGACAAAACAGTGAGCAGCGTTCAGCGCATCATTGACTGCGCTAAGCCAAAGGATACTTTTTACACGCTTGAGCCGATGCCGTGGATGTATCCCGATAGCCCGGAAAGTTATCTTGATTTAATTGAAGCTATCAATAGAGAGCAGTTCGCCGTGCATCTCGATATAGTGAATATGATTACGAATCCGCAGAAGTACTTTTTTAATGAAGCCTTTATGGAAGAATGTTTTAAGCTGCTCGGTGATTCAATCATTAGTTGCCATGTAAAAGATATTAGGCTGGAGAAACATTTCACCTTTAATTTAAGTGAAGTCCCCTGCGGTGAAGGGAATTTGAACATAGTTAGATACGCACATCTAGCTAATGAAGTGAGCGAAGATATGCCCTTTATAATTGAACATTTAGATAGTGATGAAGAGTATATCGAATCTGCAATTTATGTGAAGGATTTGCTAAAAAATGAAGGTATCAAATTCAAATAACGAAAGGTGAGAATTATGGATAAAGGAATTCTTGGAACGAATATTGTAACACAGGTTGCTATTTTAGTGCATGATATTGAGAAATCATGCGAGGAATTTGCAAAATTCTTTGGCGTTGAGAATCCAGGTCACATCGTGACTGATGGATATGATGTTGCATTAACTGAATATAAGGGGCAACCATCAAATGCGACGGCGAAACTGGCATTCTTCAATGTTGGGGACAATGTCACAATTGAGCTAATCGAACCTGATGAGAATCCCAGCATTTGGCGTGACGACTTAGATAAGAATGGTGAAGGTGTGCATCACCTAGCCTTCAACATCAATGGCATGAAAAAGGTAGTCGAAAATTGCGAGAGGAACGGATTCCCACTAATTCAAAAAGGTGAATATACTGGTGGCAGATATTCTTATGTTGACACTACCGACGTGTTGAAAGTTAAACTCGAATTACTTGAGAACGACTAGTAGAAGAACGATTAAAAGGAGTGAGGCAAATATGAAAAGCATAAGTGATACATTCACACTTAGTAATGGTGTAAAAATACCTTGCGTTGGATTCGGCACATGGAATTTAGAAAATAGTCAAGCGGGCATCGATATAATAAAAACTGCCATTGACTGCGGATATCGTCATATCGATACGGCGGCGGCATATCATAATGAAAATGCCGTTGGCAAGGCATTTGTCGCATCGGGACTGGATAGGGAGGAAATTTTTATAACTAGCAAGCTTGATAATGCGTCGCACGGTTATGAAGAAACTCTCGCCGCATTCGATAAGACTATGAATGAACTAGGTCTTGATTATCTTGATTTGTATTTAATACACTGGCCAAAACCATATGCAATTCGTGATAGATGGGAAGAACTCAATGAGGGGACTTGGCTAGCATTTGAGGAATTGTATGAAAAAGGTTTAATCAAGGCGATTGGAGTTAGTAACTTCTTAGAACATCATCTTGAGCCTATTCTCGATAAATGTAACATAAGGCCGATGGTGAATCAAATTGAAATTCATCCACAATATCCGCAGCACGGCATCGTATCATTCTGCAAGTCGAACGATATACTTGTTGAGGCATGGAGTCCGCTCATTGGAGGGAGGGCGTTCAAGAATCCCCTCCTAATTAAAATGGCGGAAAAATACAACAAGACTGTTTCCCAAATTTGCCTGCGTTGGAGTATTCAAATGGGCGCATTGCCATTACCGAAATCGTCGACCGCCCAAAGAATGAAAGAAAATGCCGATATATTCGACTTCGAAATTTCCGATGAAGATATAAATACGATGAAGCAATTGGAGGAGCTTGGCAGTGTTGGTAGCCATCCCGATACCGCAAAATTCTAAATTTATAAGGATGCTTTCTTCAGATTATAGCAAAAGAACACCCTGCATTAATGCAGGGTGTTCTAATTTTATTATGTTTAAGGCTCAATACCCCATTGCAATGTTCCACCAACATAGCCTGTTACTTTA
>CALLQQ010000075.1 GCA_938014915.1 uncultured Clostridia bacterium | reverse complement strand
ATAAATGCTGCTATTACCGCCGCAGAAACGGGGCATTTAGTAATGTCGACCGTACATACGACGGATGCCGCATCAACAATAGATAGAATAATCGACGTATTCCCACCGCACCAGCAACAACAGGTTAGGACACAGCTTGCTAGCACGCTAGTTGGAATATGTTCACAACAGTTAATACCTAAGGCGGACAATTCAGGGCGAATCGCCGCATTAGAAGTTCTAGTTGCGACGGACGCAGTTTCCGCAATGGTGAGGGAGAACAAAGTGCATCAAATACCGAATGCAATTCAAACAGGGCGTTCGTTCGGGATGTTATCACGTGATCAGGAACTTGCACGACTTGTGCAGAACGGTTCGATTGCCTATGATGAGGCTAGAAACAGAACATCAAATCCTGAAGATTTTGAGAGATTCTTAAAATCGATTGGCACCTCTGCAGTAAATATGTAATAGAGGTTAATCTTTGGAAAAGCGCGTTAAAACGCTTTTTAATATAATAATTTTATGGAGGTTTTAAACATGATGAGCTATTTAACTAAGTTAAGAGCACAGAAAAAGGGTTTCACCCTAATCGAGTTGATTGTTGTTATTGCAATCATCGGCGTACTTATGGCAATCCTTGTTCCGTCCATGATCGGATGGGTAAATTCGTCAAGGAGAAGAACAGCGGAGGCAAATGCGAAGAACGTTTATACGACAGCACAGGCAGTTCTTACAGAGTTTGTAAACGAAGATAAGAGCCTGGCTTTACCTGGAGTTCTCCCAATGGCAGCAGGCGACAAAACTGTTACCGCTGAAACTGAAGGTGATTTTGCTAAAGCTATCAAAGATATGCTTGGTTCTAATTTTAAAGGATACTGGCAGATTACCCATGACGGTTACACCGTTAAGGAAGCTAAATGGTTTATTAAAAAGGGCCTGACCGATGTAGATAAAGGCGAAGTAGGTACTTACCCTAAGAAAGATAGCGCTGGAGCAAGCGCATAGTTAAACTTTTAACTTAACACACAAAACTCCCCTGCGATATTGCAGGGGAGTTTTTCTATTCTAAGCTAATTAATATCTATTGTTGATATGACTTTTACTTCATCAATTGTAGCAGCGACTATCCGCGATTGTGATGCGATATATAGCACATCGTCGATGAATAGCCCTCTTTCAAATCCGGTGAAATATTCGTCTTTGACGTCGTGGTAATCAAGCTTGCCCTTAAGGAAAAAGCCATCGTCATCGTTGTACCCGTATACGAAATACTGGCTGATTGTACTAATGCCATCAAAATAAGATGACGGTAATCCGATTAGGTTTTTTCCATCGTCAATTAAAATTGCCTTGTGGTTATAGAGTGCCTCCGAATAGTCAAAGTTCCCTTCAGGATTTAGCATAACCTTATCCGCCTCTACCGCATTGCTTTCATCGCTCACGTCGAACATTGATAGCTTTAGCCCAGTTACAATGCCGTCTTCAGTTGCCTCCTGTCCGAATCCTAGTAGAAGATTATCTCCCCATCTATGCATATAGGTCGAGAATCCCGTAATCTTTAATTCATCTTTAACGGTGGGCGATGTTGGTGCCGATAAATCAATTGTGAAAAGTGGATCAGTCTGATAGAAAGTTACAATATATGCAGTGTCGCCATCGAACCGCACTGAATAAATCTGCTCACCTTTAGCTAGATCTGTCAAACTGCCGATTTCATTTAAATCCATATCGAATATGAATAAATTCGTCACCGTGGCAGATTCCTTTTGCGAATACGATGTTGTGGCTATCCTGAATGTATCGTTATATTCGTCCATAGAGAATTGATTAACTATATTACCGGGGACGGTTGCATTAATCTCTTTATCAATATTCCCGTTATCGAGTGAGAATTTTATAATCGTGGTCCGATATTGATTCGATGTGTAAACGGGTGTTGTAAGATAGATGTTATCGCTTGACGCATAGACATCACCAGAATAACCGAGCGTCGCTTTAATGGAAATAAGCGGTTCAGATGAATTGATATTAAGTCCTGCGCATATTGCATAATTCGGCGAATCGATTTTACCGGGAATGCAAATATCGCTTGCCGATACGAAGTGCTTTTCATCATCTACTTTGTATGACGGGACATAACTTTCATAGTCATCTTCATTTTCCGGCTTATCATAATTTTGATAGCTTGTAATTAGATATAGATTATCTTGTATCATACGGGAGGTGTTGTATGCACCTTTTTGCTCATACGACGTTATTAAAGTAGGATTTTTCTTATCGGCAATATCGAAAATTTCAATTATAGTATCATTTGCGTAAAAAGCGTCATCAATCCAAATATCGGGCGACCCGATAGGCGAATCTGCCTGCTCATTTGATGCTATCCCTCTTACCGTCGAAACGACAATGAGCTTATTTTCAGCAAGATACATTTCAACAGGAATGATATCTTTGCGTCCCGTAACGGAAGCAAGCTCCATATTGCCCTTAGCGGCACTCACAATGTGGAGTTTCTCCCTAGCGATATAGTAGATATATTCGCCATCGGTTTTAATTATATCCGCCTCATCAACGCCCTCAACCTGCACATTTGTGCGGGAAAAGTCATTGTTATTTGAACTTTCATCTGTAACCATGTCACCCTCTGCGATTGCTTCAGTGTCGCCCTTTGCACTATAAAAACTATCGTTATATAGTGACACGATTTTTTCATAAACTTCCGAATAATCATTGGCGGTTTCTACATCGTCGATGGGCGAATTAAGATTCGCTCCCGAGCCGCCATAGTACGTCATTACTCCGAAAACCATAACGATACAGGCTGCAATTGCCGCCGTTACACGATACCCAATAGCGAAGCTCGGTTTCATAGCGGGGGATTCCTCAGGTAATGACTTTTTCTGATTCGCCTTTTTCCTTTCGAGCATTTTCGCCATATTAGCTGGTGAAATCGAGTTTGGAACGGGCGTTTCTTCAATGTATTGTTTCAATTTTTTTTCGATATCCATATCATCAATCCTTTCAAGAAAGTCGCTCACGGAGCTTCATTTTAGTCCGCAGCAATTTCGATCTAACAGTTGACGGTTTCATATCAAGCATTTTACCGATTTCCTTGCTTGTATAGCCGCCGATTATTGATAGTGACAGGATAAGGCGCTCATCATCTAATAGACGGTTTAACTCTTGTTTTAAGTCGATACCGTCGTAATTTAGCTGCTGATGCTCTACCTCATATGTAAAGACAATACCGCAAACCGCATACTCCTTTAGTTTGCGCTTGATTTTAGCATAGAGAATCGTCGTTATCCATGAGCGAAAGGCATTCTCATCTCTTAGGTTGCCAATCGTGGCGAAAGCGTCTAGAACAGTTTCGCTAACGACATCTTCAGCATCATTTGCATCTTTTAGATTATATAGTGCCATATGGTACAAATCCTTGTATACATCGGAATATAGGGTAGCGAAAGCCTCGGTATCACCATTTCTTGCTAGCGCCACCGTCTTGGCGAAATCTGTCGCCATTTTATCACCCCAAATTATATTGATGGACATATACTAATATCATAGCATAAAAGTTCATCCTATAAAAGACCTGTCATTAAATTAGTGTCGGATAAAGTCTATTTTGTTGCATTAAAGCAAAATAAAAAATATCCGACACCTAGAAAGATGTCGGATACAGAAATTATATTATTAATCACCCGTCGATTGCCTCAAAATCATTGAATGTTCAAGCATTACAATTTGTTCGCCTTTAATATCCTTTTTTATATTATCGATTAGTAATTCTATAACTTTCTTCCCCTGTTCGTAACATGGTTGCCGCACAGTCGATATGCTAGGTGAGTAAACATGGGAGAAAAAGCTATCGTCAAAGCCGATTATCTGCAACTTTTCCCCAACATCATAACCAAGCTCGATCGCCTTCCTTATAGCGCCAACGGCTAATGTATCGGAGATGGCGAATATCGCAGTCGGCGGTTCTTCCAATGCTAGGAAGTGGGCAGCTGCTTCTTCACCCTGTATAAGGTCATATGTACCGAGGAACAGATACTCATCGTTAAAGGGGATTCCATGCTCCTCCAGCGCCTTTTTATAGCCGACCTCTCTATCAATAGAGGATTGGGAGCGAATACTTGTAGAAATCATGGCAATTTTCCTATGCCCTTTGGCAATTAAAGTTGACACTGCGTCATAGCCAGCCTTAACATTATCAATGGTAACGGTCAGGGTATTGCAACCTTCAAGTCGTTCGCAGCACAGGGCAAGATTATATTGTTTGCCAAGCTTATTGAGCGTTTTGGCGTCAAGCTTTGGACCTAGTAGAACAGCAGCATCAACGGAGCGGTTAAAGAGCATTCCGAGCAGCCTGCTTTCATTTTCCGTGCAATCGTTTGTTGTGCCGATTAATACGTCATACCCGTGCGAAAGGGCGGTTTCCTGCATTCCGAACAAAACATCGGAGTAAAAGCTATGTTCTGTCGAGGGTATAATTGCAAGAATACGTCTAGTTTCACATTTGCGTAAATCACGCCCTAAGTAGTTAGGACTATAACCAAGAGTATCAATTGCTGTATTGACAGCCTCGATAGCAACGTCAGAAACATTATCTTTTTTATTAAGCACTCTTGATACCGTTGCCACGGATACGCCAGCGGCTTTCGCAACATCTTTTATTGTGACATTCATTTTATAGGACACCGTACCTTTCCATGCTAGAATAAGCATTATTTTTATATATGAACTCCCACTCGTAAAATTGAGAATGGAGAAATTCCCACTAAATTATTAGACATAAACCTACAATATATAATGTTATTATATTAATTATATATTAATTCAGAATTTTTATCAATAGTAAAAATAGCTGAATATGATTGAGCATTTTCATATATATTTAAAGAAAAATCAAGGGTGGTCATATAAAATATATTTTTATTATACAGCTAGCACCTTTAAGACTTAGATAAATATGAACAGCACCGGAATCGGTGCTGTTCATATTTGTCATTCTTCCATTTGCTTTGCAAAATACATTGACGCCGCTTGAACTAATGCTATTTGTATTGGTGTAGCATAGGATTCCATATCCGGTGCTAGCATTATCACTGCTCCGTTGACATCCCCCTGAGCTATGATAGGGGAGCAGGCAATTGCGAATTTGTCGACTCCTTCAATTGGAGCGAGCTGACTATCGTCGGGACCTGTATATGCATGGCTCATTCGTTGCTCCATCAAATCTTCTAGCGAATTCGAAACTCTCCTGTCTAGCACTTCTTTTTTTTGAATGCCCGCTGCTGCAATTACATGATCTCTATCGCATATAACCGCTGGGCAATTGCCTATTTTAGATAGAATATCGACAAATTGCGATGCAGCATCGGAAATTTCACCGACGGGGGAATACTTCTTGAAAATTACCTCGCCATCGACAGAAGTATATATTTCTAGGGGGTCACCCTCCCGTATTCGCATAGTTCTTCTTATTTCCTTTGGTATTACAACACGACCTAAGTCGTCAATTCTTCTTACGATTCCTGTTGCTTTCATAGGTAGATTTACCTCCATTTTTTGCTATATTGCATGAATGGTCATATTTCATGTCGGGTAGTAGAATTTAGAGTCCAATATGCCTTTCATTGTATTGTTATTATTTACTTGTAAAAAGACTTTTATACTACATAGAAGAAAATTAAATAATATTGGTTCTCACGACTAAAAGTTTTATTATAGATATATCTATTATAAGTAGGTAATAATGAAGTATACTAGCATTAGGAAAATAATTTTAGAAAAGGTATTGACTTTTTGTATTTTAGAGTTATAATAATGGTAATCATATTGGTTTAGTATGATATGAAATGGAGGAAATAATATGTCAAAAATAGCTGGAAATATTACCGAATTAATCGGGAATACGCCTTTACTAGAATTATCTAAGATGGCGGAGAATAGTCAAGTTGGCGCGCGCATAATTGCAAAGCTGGAGAGCTTTAACCCAGCGAGCAGCGTTAAAGACCGCATTGGCTATGCAATGATTGAAGATGCGGAGAAAAAGGGGCTGCTGAATCCGCAATCAGTTGTTATCGAGCCAACGAGCGGAAATACTGGAGTGGGGCTTGCTTTTGTAGCGGCGGCAAAAGGATATAGGCTCATTCTAACGATGCCCGAAACAATGAGCGCAGAGAGAAGGAATTTGCTAAAGGCATTCGGCGCTGAATTAGTGCTAACACCGGGCAGTGAAGGGATGAAAGGTGCTATTCGTATGGCGGAAGAAATTGCCGACAAAACGGAAAATTCGATAATCCTACAACAATTTCAGAATCCTGCTAATCCGCAGGTGCATCGCACTACAACAGCGGAGGAGATTTGGCGGGATACCGACGGAGCAGTCGATATTTTCATCGGCGGCGTCGGATCCGGCGGTACGATTACGGGAGTTGGCGAAGTATTAAAGAAAAAGAATAAAGATGTGCAGATTATCGCAGTTGAACCGACGGATTCGCCCGTTCTATCAGGGGGGCAACCTGGACTCCATAAAATTCAGGGGATAGGAGCAGGATTCGTACCCGATGTATATAATGCGGATACAGTCGATGAAATCTATCAAGTTGAAAATGAAGATGCATTCACCGCCGCACGTGAAATCGCAAAAACTGAAGGTGTCCTTGTTGGAATTTCATCGGGAGCGGCATTGCATGCAGCAATCCAAGTGGGCAAGCGCCCAGAGAATAAAGGCAAAGTGATAGTAGTATTATTACCCGATACGGGCGAAAGATATCTTTCCACCGCACTATTTGCGGAAGATTAATTTAAGAAATCCCACTTGACATTTGTGCATAAATATTAGATACTTATGAAAGATAGCTTTAAATTAAAGAGAAAAGCGTATTTTATGCGCAATGAGCGTAAAGCTCATAGAGCATAAATACTCATTGAGCATTTACGCTCATAGGAATAGGGATGTGCAAATGAAGAAGAAAGTTATAATGGCTATGAGCGGCGGAGTTGATAGCTCCGTTGCCGCAGCGATTTTATTAGAACAAGGATATGATGTAATCGGCATAACTCTCAAGCTATGGGATTATGACGACGAAAAAAATGACGGGCGCACTTGCTGTTCGATTGACGATGTCAACGATGCAAGGAGTGTTGCGGCGGGGCTGGGGATACCATTCTATGTGCTGAATTTCAAAAAGGAATTCAATGATAAGGTGATTAATTACTTCATCTCAACGTATTTAGATGGTGAAACTCCTAATCCGTGCATTGCCTGCAATAAGTATATAAAATTCGACGAATTGTTAAAACGGGCAAAATCATTCGGTGCCGATTATATCGCAACGGGGCATTATGCTCAAGTTGAGTATGATGACGATAAGGGAAGATATCTTCTTAAAAAGTCTGTCGATACGTCTAAGGATCAGTCGTATGTGCTTTATAATCTTACACAGGAACAACTAAGCAGAACATTGTTCCCGTTAGGTTCGCTCGATAAGAAAAGTGTGCGTGAAATAGCACAGAAAAAGACTTTTAGAGTAGCCAGCAAGCCCGACAGTCAGGAAATTTGCTTTGTCGAAGATGACGATTATGCTAGATTCATCCATGAAAATACCGATGCAAATATTGAGGAGGGCGCATTCCTTGATAAAGACGGCAATAGGATAGGGACGCATAAGGGAATAATCAACTACACAATCGGGCAACGGCGTGGACTGGGAATTAGCAGTGATAGGCGGCTCTATGTGGTATCGAAAGACCTAGAAAACAATACTGTAACGCTAGGTGATTTAGAAGATACTTTTGCGACTACCTTTATTGCAACAGAATTGAATTTCATTTCAATTGCTGAAATTAATTCGCCGATCAGAGCATACGCAAAGACACGGTATTCCGCTAGGGAAGTCCCATGTACGATTTCCCCCACCGATGATGGTGATGTTATTGTCACACTCGACAAACCGCAGAATGCGATTACATCGGGGCAAGCCGTAGTTTTCTATGATGAGGATATCGTCATAGGCGGCGGTACAATTAAAAACACTATAAAATAAAAAACTGCCCGATTTTATATCGGGCAGTTTTGCGTTATTAGAATTTAATCGTCGGAAACACCTTTTCCAGATGATACCTATACATTGACGACTTCCCCTTCAGAAACATCGACTTTGTCGCCAACTTTTTGCGGTCCGACATTGATGATTGTTCCCTTTGGTTCGTCAACATCGTCAACTTCCTTAACTTCTGGCTTAATGCCTAAATCGCTAAGTTCTGCTATATAATCCTTTTGCGATTTGCCTTTAAAATCGGGGATTTTAGCATGTTTTGAGCCAAGACTTATTTTAAGCTTAACTTCAGTTCCGCCAGCGATATCAACATCTTTATCGATACTTTGCTCAAATACAATTCCCGCATCCACATCTTCATTATATTGATAATCGGGCTTAAAAGTCAGGAATGAATATGCCTCGGCATCTTTGATGGTATCGTATATTCTCCCAACTAGATTGGGCATAATATATGGCTTTTCCACTCTTGGGGTTGTAATAGATTCTTCCGTTGTGACCGTCGTTGTAGTTAGCGCAGTTGTCGTTGTCTGTGATATGGATGAGGTATCGTATTTGCTAGATTTGTCCTCACCTAGAACGATAATTAATATAATCGCTATCACGAGCAGAACGGCAAAGGTAATTAAGCCGACTTTCACATAAATAGGTATTGCACTTTGTGCTTTTTCGGTGGTTTCAATATATTCATCTTCGCTATCGATAATGGCAGCTTCTTCACTTTTATCTTCGGTGAATTCAGGCTGCTCAAATAGCCTAGTTACAAATTCTGTAATTGTTTGAATTCGTGAATCGGTGGATAACTTCAGACCGCCCATAATAACATTCGATATATTTGCGGGGATATTGCTATTAACTTTCGCCGGTTCTAACAATCCATCGGAGCCAACTCTAGCGACAGCTTCGGTAGGCATACACCCAGTTAGAACACGGTATAATACAGCGGCAATGCCGTATACATCAGTCCATGTACCGTGCCAGTTGCTTGATGAATATTGCTCGGGGGCGGCGTATCCAGCAAAAAGTTCCGACGCTAATTCGGTATTAGCAGTACGACTAGCAATTATTGAGAATCCCGTTAGCTTTAAATCGCCCTTGTCGGATACGTAAATAGTATCGAGGCTGATTCCACGATGCACAATTCCAGCATTGTGAACTAGGCTGAGCGTCGTGAAAATTGGCGGGAAGAGCTTTTTAGCCTGTTCCCATGTCAATTCCCCAGCGAAATCCTGAAGATATTTCTTAAGAGTTACACCTTTAATCATCTCAAGAACGGCATATGCTGTGTTGTTTTCAGCGAATATATCGTGAACAGCATTTATGTGATTAAGTGTCCTCATTCTTGATAGAGTCTTGTTAAGCTCAACAAATTCAGATAAATAAGTCTTATATTGAGCAAGGTTATTTGTATTAACCTTAATTTCCGGATCGCCCTTAGTCCGTGAGCATAGAGTGTCGGGCATATATTCCTTGATGGTAATTTTCTTACTTGTGACGGTATCATATGCAATATATAATGCGCCTTCACCGTTGTAGCTTAGAAGTTTCCCAACGATATAGCGCTCATTAAGTACCGTTCTCGGTGCAAGATATGATGGTAGGAATGGTGTTTTATCGGAATAACCGCAATCGGTGCATACACCATTAACAGTATTATTACCCATGCAACCCATGCATAGTTTTGGATCTTCGTTCATAACACCCCTCCTTGTTAACTTTATTATATATGTATAAATTCCTAACTATCAAAAGTATAATACCAAACTACGAGCATTTTGTCAACTTAAACGCAGCTTTTGGATATATGCACCAAGCATTTGTATCAGAATTGTAACTTATGCCGACACATCAATTCCTATTTTTTAAACGTGCTTGAAAACAAAGTAATATAGTGTGAATTAGGGGGAATTTAACTAAAGATGCTGCACCGCCGATTAGATTAGGCAGTGCAGCATTCGATAATTAAATAGTTACTATTACTTGATGTTCTTCGCCATTCAGCGGTATTTCAGAAACTGCATCCCCATTGCATTGTATGCCCTTACTATCACCTTTCATGACTGTAATTTCAATTTTCGTATTGCGATAGTTCAGACTTGCGCTAAATCCTTGCCAGCTGCTCGGTATCTGCGGATCGATTTTGACACTATCGTTCTTAATCTTAATTCCTAGCAAATGTTCAAGAATTACACGGTAGTACCAACCTGCGGCGCCAGTGTATATGCTCCAGCCGCCCCTACCATAACTTTCCGGATTGGTATAGATATCCGCAGACATATAATACGGCTCATTCTTATATGCGAATGATTCCTCGGCATTTCTATGATGATTTGCAGGATTCAACATTGATAGAAGTTCATACCCTTCACCGCTCCTTCCAGCAATGTAGAAAGCCATCGACAGCCATACGGCGGCATGTGTATATTGACCGCCATTCTCACGTGTTCCGGGCGGATATGATGTTACATATCCTGTATCCATATTCGGCGTGTCGAATGCTGGGTAGAACACTCTTATTATGCCTTTTTGGGGGTCTACTAGATATTCCATAGCAGAATTTAATGCGAGCATATTCCTATCTTTATCGTCGATGCCCGCAATAATGGGGAATGACTGCGCCAGCGAATCGATTCTGCATCTCTTGCTACTTGCGGAGCCCATTTTATCGCCGCTATCGTAGAATGCTCTAAGATACCAATTACCGTCCCAGCAATGCATGGATACATTTTCACGGAGTGTATTTGCAAGTTCTGTATAATGCTGTGATTCGCCACTTTCTCCACGATGCTCACATAATGCGGAGAATCTGTCGAGAACGATTGATAGGAACAATGCTAGCCATACACTTTCACCGTCGCCTTTTAAACCGACACCATTAAATCCGTCGTTCCAATCTCCGCTACCCATGAGTGGAAGTCCATGCACGCCGAATTGAGATGCCTTTTCAATTGCACGTTTGCAATGCAAGTACACGTTTTCTCTAATTGGGCTACGTGTCACTTCAAAATACTTTTCATGCTCATCTTCTTCTAGCAGAGGTGATTCGATATAGTAGACTTCTATATCGAGGATTGAATAATCATTAGTTTTGTCGATATATTCGCAAACCGTATATGGGAGCCATAGCAAATCGTCTGAGCATTTAGTGCGCACACCTTTTTTAATACCTCTTGGGAGCATATGCCACCAATGCAGAACGTCCCCCTCAACAAATTGCGCATTACAAGCACGGGCAATCTGTCTTTTGGCGATACTTGGATTAGTTAGCAAAGCGGCGCACGCATCTTGCAATTGGTCACGATAGCCGTATGCACCACCATTTTGAAAGAATCCTGTACGAGCATAAATTCTTGCGCCGATATTCTGCCACCCTAGCCATGTGTTGAACATCGAGTCAAGTAGTTTATCGGGGGTATTAATTGTTATCGTATTTTGCTCTTTATCCTGACTTGCTTTTTCCGGTAGCAACATCGCCGATAAGGGCATCTTCGCAATTTGCACTGCGGCATCTGCCGTTTTGGCGAATGTCATCATGAAATTTATGGTGACTTCTTCCCCCGATGCTATCGTTCTCTTAACGACGATAGCGCCGCATGGCTCATTAGATGGGGATAGAATACATTCCTCCCACTTGCCACTCCAAAATGCGGTTCTATCGAGTGTGTAGCTTGCAAGCGGCTCACTTGAGCCAATAGCCATACAGCCCTCAATAACGGAGTTGAACGGATTTCGTAGGATAAGCATATCACTATCGATAAAGGCGCTAATCTGCCTAGAATGTTCCCTTGAGGAATTGAGGGTTGGTTCCGTATAAAAAACTAGCTCAATTTCTACTTCCTTATCGGAGTCATTGCGCATTTCTAGCTGGATATTTTTCTTACAGCCGACTTGAACAACATTGACGGTAGTTCTAGCAAAAATATCGTCGGCATATCCCTCATATACTGCCCTAGTTGGTGAGAAGAATGGGAGAGATCCGGCAACTAAATCATAGTATTTGCCGTCAAATTTAGCTATGAGCATTTCACCACGGTTGTCCGTCATTAAGTCATTAAACCACGGCGTCAATTTATTTTCACGGGAGTTGAATGCCCACGTGAATCCAAGCGCGGAATCCGACACTAATGTGCCGAATGCTGGATTCGCAAGGACATGGCACCACGGATGCGGCGGCGGTGAAGTAATGGCGAATCCGCCATCTGTGAAATGCCCGCCAGTAACACTTTTATTGCTATCTTTGCCAGCATCAATTTCGGGGCGGCGCATTTCATTTAATTCAATCGGGGTGTATTCTATTGACGGGAGATTAATTCGCATCATCGACTTCGGTGCGATATGCACAGCCGCCGCCTGTAATAGCACTTTGATTTTCTCATCATATGCGGTAAAATCAATAAGATGGATACCGCCATTAATTCCGACTAATGCCTCACTGCGTTGCTCTTTTATATGACTTGCAATAAATGAGTGAATCGGTCTTTCGTATTCGCCTCTATCGTTGTAGGAAAAAACTAAATCGAATATGATGCCGCAAAGTTTGAGAGAGGAATGACATTTAAGATAGCTTGTTATCTTCTCATCCTCAACGGTGCTGTCGATTTCAACTAACACAATCGGCAAATCGCCCGAAATGCCAAGCACCCACAATTCTCTAGGCGATAGAGTGTTCTCTTCAATTGCCTTTAGGTTCAGTGAGCAGTCACGCTTTTTATATATTAACTGCGGTAAAATCGTTGTAGCAAGCCTACCCTCAATCGTATCAGCGACTAAAGGCGGTTTCGTTGTAATATTGTGACAAGCATTGTCGGACCTCAATTCGGCGACACGTGACAATAATTCTTCTTTCGTCATTGCCATACACATAAATAGGGTATGCTCACATTGTTCATAGGCATCTAGGTGAATCGGCGCCTTTATAAATACGCATGGATCGGGGACTTGCTCATTCGATGTTGTTAAATCCTCCGCCTTGTCGAATGCGGAGAAAACACCGTACGGACGAGTTAGCACATCTTCTCTACGCATCGAATAGGAAAAATGCACATCGTCTATGAATCCTATTGCCATATAGGTGGTGTCATCGCTATGCCTTTCCTTACGTGAAATTATGAAGATTTTATGCTTGTTATCATATTCCTGCTTTAAGAATAATCTCATGAATGCAGGATGAGCAAAATGATCGGTAAATCGAGCAAGTACCGGCTCAATATAGGCTGATAGAATAATGTTCTTTTTTCTGCCGCTTGCATTTTTTATAGCAAGCTTCCTAAATTCGCATGGCAAACTTGGGTGAAGATATGCTTTCATTCCCATTCTTAGCGTCTTTGTATTGCAATAATAATCGGTGAAGCTGCTGGTAAATTCCGTTGTCCGTTCAGCTTTTTTCTTACTCTCCCTATCATTATAAGGCATATAGGTGAAGCTAAAACTCTCCCCAGCGTCGACAACGGAGAAGAATGCCCCTTGAGGACGGCGAAGAATATCAGTGGTGCGTAGAATCGTATCCTTGCCTTGATAGATACCGTGGCATATGCCAAGATCGGTTGTAATGCTTGTGTATTCACCATTGCAAAGTAAATTTACACGGGGCTGTTGTGGGAAGAATGAACCGATTACTTCAACGGATGGCGTTCCCCTTGAATTCTTTTTCGGCGGTTCTTTTTTATTAATATCTTCAAATAGAACTGAACCTACCATAACTCTTTCATCGAGCAACTCTGCGGCGCTCTCCATACTTTTATCGGACATGAATCTTTTTTGCATAATATTGTCGTGGAGTGCATTTGAAATTGCTATTATACTCATGCCAAGATGATGCGCCATGAAGCTCTTTATAATGGCGGAGCAATTTCTTCCCACCCTTGACGCAGTATAGTCAATCGCCTCATAAAATCCGTAAGTCCCGACCATTCCATGTTTCTTGAGGTTTTCGAGATTATTGTATGACGAATTAAAATCATGCGATAATGTTAAAAAGCTTGAATATGGTGAGATGACTAATTCATCATCTAGCCGCCTCTTTAACCCGAGTTTTTGCACTCCGTGCGCCTTATATTGATAATTGAGCTGTGCGTCAAATGCATAATAACCACTTTCGGAAATGCCGAATGGAGCATTCGCATCACGGGCACGTTTTTTCTGGCAATGTAGGCAGAATCGCAACCCCTCATAGGAGAGGGAGCCCTCATTACTGTGGAGCAGGAGTTCGGGCATGAAGTATTCGAACATTGTCCCCGTCCATGAAATTGGCCCAGCATACGACCCTAACCGTGCCATAGTTCTCCCGAGTGATACCCAATGCTTTTTTGGTACCTGCCTTTTAGCGACGGCGAAATAGCTACTCATGCGTGATTCGCTCATTAGCAAATCATAATGGCTTGCACTTAATTTATCTTCCTGTGTATCGTACCCTATCGCAATTAGATTTTTCACTTTATTATAGAATACGTTCAAATTAGTCACGGATATTATATCTTCGATGCGTTCAATTAGCGATAGGATTCCTCTATTTTCCGACACATAATCACGGAGCCCCTCTTTTAATGAAACTAGACAGCAAGCGAAATTCCCGCTATCGACACTTGACACATATGCCGGGGGGAGTACTTCAAGCGTTTGAGTATCGTACCAGTTGTAGAGATTACCCTCCCATTTTTCCAGCTTTTCAATCGTGGTCAGGGTCTTATCAACCCTATCATATAGCAGATCCGTATCAATTAATTCAAAATCACGTGCCGCTAGAATTGATAAAAGCATCAGTCCAATATTCGTTGGTGATGTCCTGTGTGCGACGGCGTAAACGGGAGCAGTTTGCACATTATCGGGCGGTAGGAAATTATCGGATTCGCTAGCAAAGTCGTCGTAAAATTGCCACATAGCAGCAACATATGATATTAGCTGATGTTGTTGCCTCGGAGTAATGCGATGTTTTGGGCTCTTATATTCATTATCAGAATAGATTATAATTGGTATCATTAATGCGAATATTAATCCAGCTATTTTCGACGCAATTGCAGGGAGGAATAACAGGGAGATGCCGAGCAATCCAGCAATTCCAAAATAGCGAATCTGTGAAACGATGGCATTATCGCTCTGTTCGGATTGTGACGCAGTTGTCCATTCGAGGATTTTCCTATGTGAGATAAAGCGGCGGAACAATCCACGGATAGTTGCATCGGCATTGATTATGGCATTCTGCGGTAGTAGAACAAGTGCGTAAAACCCTTGATAAAGTAATTGCGCCCCTTGAGTTAATGTTCCAGAATATAGCTTTTGCGATAGGCTGAATAGCCCCCCACGAATAATTGTCGGCACGAGCCCGAATAAATACGGCATAATCACCGATAAGATAGCAGTGATAGTAATTGCAGCCGCTATAATGGGGGGAGAAAATGCAGCAATAAAAAAGCATAGGAATATGATAACCGGTGTGATGCTGCGGCGGAAATTATCAAGCAACTTAAATCGTGCAAGGCTGTTCATGGGATTCTTGATTCTACCGTTAGCAGTTTCAATTTGTGAGCAGATATAAGGAATGTTCTGCACATCGCCACGCACCCACCGATGCTCACGTTTATAATAGGAGGCAGCATTTTTGGGGAATCCGTCGGAAAACTGAACATCGCCTACATATGCGCATCGCATAATATTCCCCTCAAGAATATCATGGCTTAACACACGATTATCGGGGAAGAATCCACCCAGCAATGAGTGGAATAAGTCAACATCAATTAGACCTTTTCCAGCGAAGATTCCTTCACCGAATACGTCTTGATAAATATCGATTCCGAAGTTATCATATGCGGCACTACCGCCAATTCCGCCAACTACTCTTGAAAAAGGCGTCTTGAGTGATGAGCCAAGTTCCGTTATCATTCGTGGCGCAAAAATTCCGTATCCCGACTTTACAACGCCATCTTGAACAACTGGCACATTTAAAGGATGCAATGCAATCGACACAAGTTCCGGCACTGTATCCATTAATGCCTTTGTATCATTATCGAGTGCGCAAATATATTTGACATTCGCTAGGAAATTCATATCACCCTCAAAGGCGGCAAGGTGAACATTCCCACCTTTGATAAAGCTAATCAATTGCTGAATGGCGCCACGCTTCCGCTCATATCCCTCATATTTCCCACTTGATTTTGCATAGCTGCGTTGTCTGATAACGGCAATATATCGATTCCCCAATTCGCTATTCAGATGGCGAATTAACTTGGTAGTTCTCTTTATAAGAGGTCTATCGTCGGGAAGAATCGGGGAATTCGCCTCACGTAAATCGCACAGAATGCAGAATGCTAGATTCGGTGATGGATTAGCATAATAGAGTTTTTGCAACTTCTGCTTCAGTGATAGCAATTCCTTAGACGAATAGAGTAAAGTCGATATAACGACGAGTGTTTTTGCGTTGTCTGGAATTTCGCCATTCAACTCTAACCGTGGCAACGGCTCATTCTTACACTTCTTCATGCAAAAATAATCTGAAATTGGTTTGGCAAGTGCATATGTTGGTATGAATAAAAGTGGGAATAACCACCAAGTCTTTAAAGTTACACTGAGGATAAAGCTAATCGCAAAGGGGAAGAAAAGCAATGAGAATATATATGACCCAATGCTCCCTTGCGGGAAGATTGCGTCATATTCTTTATAAATATGAGTACCAACATGGCGCCGTCTCGAATCATCTCCTTGTTCCGACCGTGCCAACATTTCATTCGCTACACTTATTTCATCACGGCTAGTGAATTGAGCGATTTTAGATGTTTTATGCCGATATAACCATCTTGTTGATTCGTTCATCTGCGGATATATTCCCGACGGATCATCTCTGTAAATGCATTCAAGAGGATTCACCGCTGAGTTGATTTCATTTAAATCAATTGTATCCGATAAACTGAGCAGGGAAATTAGGGAGAGAATTCTACCGCACGATGCCCCACTGCCAACACTATTGCAAATGCTATTAATAAGTGAATAGCGATATGACCATATAAGATTGTCAATCTCCATACTTGTTACATATTGCGAGCGCTGAATATACCTAATGCCCTCAATGACTATCTCAGTTTTCATTTTCGGGAATTCCGATGCTAGTAAAATCATAATCTCCCCTAGGACGGGGAGGCGGACTCCGTCGGATTCCATGCAGTTAATTAGAACGTTCCGATTCGCTTTTAGGAGGGTTTTTCCCTCACGTTCGAGCATATAGTAATTATCGTGGATTATTCGCTCTACATCATTTTGTTCGGGCGCATAGACCGCCTTTTTATAAAAGTTTTTTAATTTCTTTAAGTTGCGTTTTAACTGTCGGTATAATGTCGATATTTCATGCTCATTGACCCCAGCTGACAGGACTTTGTCTATATCTGTATGCATATCGCTTATATCATATAATTGTGACATCATTATCGTACCACCTCACATTTATTATTTTTAGTATTAGCAAATATATACATTTTAATGCGGACGAAATGTGAATATTGAAAAAATTCGCTTTCTATGGCATAATAGAAGTGAATGGTGGTGGATAAATGTTCTTTAGGAGAAGAAAATCGGACAAAGCCAGAGCGGCCGACTTTGCTAAAATAGATAAGCGATCTATAAATTATGTCAGTGAGCGGGACACGGCCGATTATGGCGAACGCCTTATAGGAAAGAATGGCGCCCTCAACATCGTCGATAACGATATTGTAATCGTGTGTGAAGGGCGGGAGGTTTTTCGTTGTAAAAAGGCAGGAGCAGTTATCGCCGAGCTAATTAGCCTTGCTGGTGTCGTTATAACGGGTGATGATGTTTATACGGGCGAGCGTAAGACGGTAACGGCATATTACCAATATTATAGAAAATAAAAAAGTGATACGCTAAAAATGCGTATCACTTTTTTGTAGATGCTATTCCTTGAGCAGTCCTCTTTTAATTGAATCTTGCAACATATGATCGACAAAGCCCCATAATTCGGGTAGTGCCTCTTTTATCTTTGATGCTCTTTTATAGACTTTGCTACTATCAACACCGGGGAAACTCCACGTATGCCCATCGGTAAGGTAATTGTTCACGAGCGGCTGAAGTCTATCAATTGCTGATGCATAAATAGCATCGGGAGTTTGCATTTCATCAAATTCCTCCCACAGTTCACGATATTCCTTGCCCTGGTCGTCCGGCAATAGGCCAAAGAGCTTATCCGCAGCCTCCTCCTCACGTTTGAGTTTATCCTCATATCCAACATCGTCATACGCAAAGGTATCACCCGCATAAATTTCTACTAAATCGTGTATCAATGCCATTTTAAGCACTCTCAACATATCAACTTTCGGCGAATATGCATATTCGAATAATACCATTGCCATTAATGCAAAATGCCACGAATGTTCAGCATCGTTCTCCTGTCTTGACTTATCAATGAGTAGTGTTTGACGCATGATAGTTTTCATCTTGTCCGCCTCTACTAGGAACTTCATCTGTTGCTTAAATCTCTTTTCGTCCACTATTTTTCTACCTTTCTGCTATTAAATTTAAAGTATGTTGGAGCCGTTAATTTTCAAACCAAAATGCACTTCAAGATATTCAGCCGCCTTTTTACAAAGAACCATTCTATCAAGGAAGATTTCAAAATACTCCATTACGGACGATATTTCTGTATCGATGGTGATGGACATTATCAGGGCTGTATTATCTTCATTGAAATCAAGGCTTGATTTCTCAACCGCATAATTCACCCTATCATGAATATCGAAGGTTAGGACGTCGGTATTCCTCACCCTTGAGCGGCGAACATCGGTTTTATCGGCTAGAATTAGTGCCGCTGCGATTGCATTAATCGGCAGGGCGGTTTTCTCATCGTGATTGCCGATAGCGCTAATAATTGATGCGATCTCATGCGCCGGCATACTCAAATTATCGAGCAGGCGGAATGCCATAACGGCGCCGCTTTGCGCATGGTCGATACGGTTGACGACATTCCCAATATCGTGCATATAAGCGGCGATCGCCGCAAGCTCCGCATCACGTTCGGGGAAGCCGAGTGTAGTGAGTATCATGTGTGCAGTATGTGCGGCCTTTTCCACATGGGCATATGAATGTTCCGTATAACCCATAGCACGCAGAGCCTCATCGGATTTAGTAATATAGATATTGATATCGGGATTACTCTTTATATATTTATAAGTAACATGACTCATATAGTTATTTCCTTTCGCTAATATAAGTTCATTCTCAACATATATTATACACGATTTTAACAAGAAAATAAAGGGTAATGTATTATATATTTAACTACCCTGGTGAAGCGACGGCTATTGACTATTACTGTATCTTGCACTATAATTTAATTGGCAACAAAATATTAGGAGGACTGTATAATGGCTATTTTAATTACTGGCGGTGCAGGATATATCGGTACGCATACTTGTATAGAATTACTGAATTTAGGGGAGGATATTGTCGTTATTGACAATTTCTCGAATTCGAAGCCAAGGGCAGTGGAGCTTGTAAAGGAAATTACGGGGAGGGACTTCCCCTTTTATGAGATTGATATTATCGATGAAAATGCATTGGACAAAGTTTTTGCCGAGAATAAAATTGAGTCGGTGATCCATTTCGCAGGGCTCAAAGCAGTTGGCGAATCGGTGCAAAAACCAATTGCATACTATCACAATAATATTGTTAGCACACTCATGCTATGTAAAGTGATGGCAAAGCATGATGTGTTCCGCATTGTTTTCAGTTCATCGGCAACAGTATACGGATCGCCGAAAGAGGTGCCAATTAAAGAGGATTTCCCATTATCGACAACGAATCCATACGGCAGTACAAAATTGATGATTGAGCAAATACTGCGTGATTTATATATTTCTGACGATAGATGGAGTATTGCGCTACTGAGGTATTTTAACCCGATCGGGGCGCATAAGAGCGGCAAAATCGGGGAGGACCCGAATGGGATACCGAACAATCTTCTCCCATTCATATCGCAGGTCGCAGTGGGTAAGCTTGATTATCTAAGGGTATTCGGCGATGATTTCGATACTGTCGACGGCACTGGTGTCCGTGATTATATCCATGTTACTGATTTGGCGCTAGGGCATGTTAAGGCGCTTGATAAAATCGCCGCTTCAAATGGTGTTGCTACCTATAATCTAGGCACGGGTAATGGCTATTCCGTGCTTGAGATAGTCCGTGCATTTGAAAAAGCATCGGGAGTGGAAATACCGTATAAAATAATCGGGCGCAGGCAGGGCGATATTGCTAAGTGCTATGCCGATGCGACAAAGGCAAAGAATGAACTCGGCTGGGAGGCAATCCGTGGGCTCGATGAAATGTGTGAAGATTTATGGCGATTCGCTAAAAACAATCCAAACGGGCTATAAAATTAGCTATGGAACGAAGATGGAACGAGAGGATAATGTAATTGAATATCTTATTTATCGGTGATGTAGTCGGGCAAATGGGATGCGATCATGTGAGGAAAGTCCTCCCATCACTCAAGAAGCTATATAGTATCGATATGGTAATAGCAAATGGTGAAAACTCAGCTCAGGGGAACGGAATCTCACCCGATTCGGCAGATTTCCTAATGTCGAGCGGGGTAGATGTTATAACGACGGGCAACCATGCCTTCCGCAGGAGGCAAATGGATGAAACTTATCGTGCGAGCGATTATATCATTCGCCCGTATAATTATGGTAGTGAATGTGTGGGCAAGGGGATTTGCATTTACGATTTTGGCAGTCATAGTGTCGCCGTCGTCAATATGATGGGCACATTATACCTGCAAAATTTAGACAACCCATTCCATGCAATTGACGAAGTGCTAAGCACAATAGAAACAAGGAATATAATAGTTGATTTCCATGCTGAGGCAACATCGGAGAAAAAGGCAATGGGATACTACCTATCCGGTAGGGTTAGTGCCGTTATTGGTACGCATACCCATGTTCAGACCGCCGACGAAGAAATTATAGATGATTATACGGGATATATTACCGATGTTGGCATGACGGGACCAAAAGAGTCCGTGCTAGGTGTCGATAAAGATATAATCATTTCTAGATTTAAAACGAACTACCCATATCGATTCGATTATGCTGATTCTTCGTGCATTATGAATGCAATACTAATAGAAATAGATGAAAAACTCGGCAAATGCACCAAAATTTCACGAATCAACATAGAATAATGACATTTCCTTAACTTTTGACTTGTATATCTTGTAATAATAGTGTATAATTTGTATACGCTATGCTATCACGTTTTAAAATACAAGGGGGTACAATCATGGAAATTTTAAAGGTGTCATCAAGATCTATTCCAAACTCAGTAGCTGGTGCGATAGCAGGAGTTATTAGGGAAGATGGAGAAGTAGAGGTTCAGGCTGTCGGTGCGGGGGCATCGAATCAGGCTGTCAAGGCAATTGCAATTGCAAGAGGGTATCTAGCACCCGTCGGTGTTGATTTAGTATGTATACCTGCATTTGTAAATGTCAGTATCGATGGCGATGAGAGGACTGCAATTAAGTTCATTATCGAGCCACGTTAGAATACAGACAATTAACCATGCCGAAATTATTATCCCCATGAGGAATTCATGGGGATAATTTTATTCCTCCGTATATAATTTGCGTGTGTATGAAGATAGTGATGTTGTGAAATATGGCAATACATATATTATCGGTAATATGAAAATACACATCAAGAACCAGAACGAAAATGAAAGTATAAAGCATAGGGAATTTGCCTTTCGTCCCGACATTGTGCTTTTTGACTGGCGTATAATTTCCCTTATTGGCATATCGGGATTAGCAATATAGATGAAATCCACTAACAGATACCGCATACAGAATATTGAAATAGATATAATCGTTACGATGGAAAGAACGGTAGAACATATTAAAAGCAACAGGAATATATCACTCTTTGATGTGTGCGCCCTTATCATCTCAAATAGGAACATTGATATTGAAATTGGAATTAGTGCAATAAGGTATGATGCGACTACCCGTATACCGACCGATAATTTGAGCCAAATAACACGAAAAAACAGCTTCCTATTTGTGAAAAATCCAAAGCATTCATAGAATTCGTGCCTGTTCCCTTTGGCTAATTCCCAGTACCATAACAGGATGCCGAAGTACAGAGGTGTCGCAATAATTATTGTGACGATGATTCGTATCAAGGTCACGGCAAGCATAATCGGGTTTGGCGATGTAAAAGCGGCGCCGCTAAAATTAATAATGCCGAATCTGCCAAGCAAAAGAAGTAACAAAACTTCAAAAGCATACGGTAGAATGAATATTAAAATAAAAGTTAGAATTATCTTAGCGGCACAGAACCAATTATTTTTCAATGCTTGATGTGATTGTTTTTTGATATATCTATAAGACATTTTCTACCTCCTGACTTGAAATTCTTGCTCTTTGCTATTTTCGATCCCTGCGTTTACAAAAGATTAACATTTAACTCATCTAATTTGCCCGAATCTTCCGTGGCTGAATTGTGATTGGGCAATTAGGGATATACAATATATAGTATAGAAATTATCAATACCAACTTCGAGAATTTTTCAATTGGTATTCTACACAAAAATCATGTTAAACATTTATCGACTTTTTTCAATTGCAACACTTTACATCTTGTATCTATTAGGCTATAATTTACTTTGAGTAGACTATTTACGACACCTAACCTAAGGAGTGTGACAAATGCGCACCGATTTCCCCCGAATTATATCTCTTCTTCGTAAAGAGCGTGGAATAAGTCAGAAGTTCGCCGCAAGTGAACTAGGCATATCCCAGGCGCTTCTTTCTCATTATGAGAAGGGAATAAGGGAGTGCGGTCTTGATTTTTTAGTAAGAATTGCAGATTACTATGGAGTATCTTGTGACTATCTTTTAGGACGTTCTCCTGAGCCGGACGGGCTCACCCTAATGATAGAAGATATTCCCGAGAATGACACCAATGCGAAAGAACGTGTTGATGCTCATGGAATAATCCCAACGCTGAATAAAAAGTTAATTTCAAACTCTTTGAACATTATCTTTTCGCTATTGCAAAAAAGTAAAAATCCAACATTAATTAAGGAAGTTTCATCTTTCTTGATGTTGTCCGTGTATCGCTCATTTAGAATTATCTTTTCCGTCAATCCTAAGAATGACCGGAACTTCTTCACTGTACCTGAAGCGATGGCTAGCAATAGCGCTCAAGCAGCAATGGCTGCCGCCGAGGCAAAGGCGCAAGCTGCCGCTGCTGGCATACTGACAAAAGGTGTAGAAACGATAATTGATAGGGATAGCCTGCATATTACAAATGCCTCTTTATCCGAGGAGTATAAGCCGTATGTTACATCGTTGCTTAATCTTGTGCAAAATAGCGAAGTGCGGATCCATTTAATTAACAATGCAGAGAAATAAGGTACAATCTTATTATGCCAATATTTCCCGAAATATTACATAGACATATTATAATTCTCCCATCGGATTCCTTTTATTCGATGAGGGAATTTTTTGCGCATTCCTAATCAGATATAATTAGATGTTACTTTAATGAGAAAACGTTATTTGCATGGCAATGATAATTCCAGTATTATAAATATTATTTTATACTGAAAATTACCTTGCATTTTAGGCAAATATGTGTTAAATTGATAGTACTATTTACTTAAGGAACTAATTATAAAGACTAAATATAATAGAAAAGGAGATTTACATGAAGAAAACTTACATATTAATGATGGTGATGATATTGACCCTATCAACACTGAGCTTATCCGGTTGTAGTATATTTGGAAAAGGAAGTGGAAAGAAAGAAGTGAAACCGATGAGGGATATACCATCAACGCAGCTAGTTAAAGAGATGAAAACAGGTTGGAATCTTGGTAACACTTTAGATGCTACTGGTGCAAAAGGACTTGAAGCAGAAACATCGTGGGGCAATCCTGCCACAACAAAGGAAATGATACAGGTTGTAAAAGATGCAGGATTTAATACTGTGCGTATACCTATTACGTGGGACGGGCATTTTGGTGATGCTCCCGACTACACAATAGATAAAGAATGGCTTGACAGAATTCAAGAAGTCGCCGATTATGCAATTGATATGGAAATGTTCGCTATAATCAACCTCCACCATGAGGAATGGCATTTCCCCTCAGAGGAGAATTTCGAGAGTGCTAACGAAATGCTAATAAAAATCTGGGAGCAGATCGCTGAGCGATTCGAGGGATATGACGAGCATTTGATATTCGAGGCAATGAACGAACCACGTCTAAAAGGCACCGCCGACGAATGGAATGGTGGCACTCCCGAAGCAAGGGAGATAATTAACAGGCTTAACACCACATTCCATGAAACGATAAGGAATTCAGGGGGGAACAATCCTAAAAGGCATTTAATGCTGCCCACATATGCGGCATCATCGGACTGGGTAGCGATAAAAGATATAACATTGCCAGAAGATGATAAGGTTATCGTATCCGTGCATGCATACCTTCCATATAGATTCGCACTCAGCGATGAAAAAGTGCTTGAGTGGGATGCGGATAATGTTGCCGATACCAGGGATATTGATAATTTAATGTCACTACTAGACGAGCATTTCATCAGTAAAGATATACCGGTAATTATCGGTGAATACGGCGCAAGGAATAAGTATAATCTAAATGCAAGAGTTGCCTGGGCGCACTATTATGTTGGTGCAGCAGCGGAAAAAGGCATACCATGTATTTGGTGGGATAATGGCGCCTTTGTAGGAAGCGGCGAGAATTTCGGACTGCTTAATAGAACTATGTTAACTTGGGAATACCCTGAAATTATTGATGCAATAATGGAAGAAGTTGAATAAAGGGGCCTTCAATGGAGATAGTTTTTGAATTCTTGTATATGTTATTGCTTGACGGTTGCTTTGAAATAATATCAAGCAAAGAAATAAACATTGTTATAAGAAAAATCGTATTAAGTATTGTTACTGCTTTTTATGCTCTATTAATCATAAGCTTTACTATACTTACAGTCAAAGTCGAGAACGTAGCAGTTAAAATTCTACTTGTCCTAGTCACAATTTCAATGCTGGCATTGCTCATTAAGCTATGGATTAAAGTACTTAGAACTAAAGCAAATTAATAAACAAGCCCATTTTAATAAATGGGCTTGTTTTTATGGACGGATATTATTGAAACTTCTTAATTTCGTACATCGAATTGAGCACAAGCCAATTCTGAGGGAAGTAATTCATTATTGTCCAGTAACTCACACCGCCAAGCTTATACTTATCTACAAGATTTAATTTAGCCTCAATGCTCCTAGCATCTTCGAACCATACTACATGTTGCCGTCCTAAATTGTCGTAGTAGTTGAAGAATGGCGCTTGTGCTTGCGTATCGTACTGAATTCTAGCGCCGACTTGTCTAGCGAGATTGACCGCTTCAGTATTTGAGATTGTGCGTGCGGCGGTACCACGGACAAAGGGGAGTGTCCAATCGTAACCATAGTTCGGTATACCGAGCAGAATCTTATCATTAGGAATTACTGACGTTGCATATTGCACGACTCTTTCAACTTGATTAATCGGAGCGACCGCCATCGGCGGACCGTATAAGTAGCCCCATTCATATGTCATGAGTATTACATGATCAACAATAGCACCATGAGCGGCATAGTCATGCGCCTCATATAATAAGCCGCTCTGATTAGCACTAGTTTTTGGCGCAACGGCAGTAGATACCGTATAGCCGAGCGGGCGGAGCCTATCCACTACCTTTCTTAGGAAATCATTGTAATTCTCCCTATCCTCAGGATAGATGTATTCAAAGTCGATATCAACACCCGTATAGCCTTTTTCTAATGTTGCTACTACATTGTTCAGCAGATTATCTTGCACTTGCTCATTCGTCAATATCGTATGCGCTAAATCGCTATCGAAGCTGCCGCCTTCCTTAATATTTGTAATCACCATTAGTGGTGATGTATTTTCAGCTTTAGCACTTTCGATCAGTGGTGCATCGGGAATCGGCTGCAGGCTGCCATCGGGGCGGACTTCATAGCTGAAAATACTAAGGTATGTTAGATTAGGTAGTGTTTGTCGCAAGGTATTCATGTTAATGTTCGGGTATGCGTATCCGTTCACCTCTATCATACCAAGGATATTCCTATTCGTCGGCACGATGATTTGCTGCCCTACATATATCATTGATGGATTGCTTATGTTCGGATTTTCGTCTAGAATCGCAAGTACAGTAGTATTATACCGTCTAGCAATTGAATATAGCGATTCTCCACGTGATACTGTGTGCATAATTTCGTCCGTGATTACCACAATAGTTTGCCCGATGACAAGGCTCTTACTTGCATCGAGTTGGTTGTCGTCGATTATTTTCTGCATTGAAACACCATATTTCCTACCAATTGAATATATAGTATCCCCACGCACGACTGTATGTATTATCAAAATTACCACGCCTTTCTGCGTTATAGAATATTACGGTTTGCTCTCATTTTAATATATGTATCATATCTGTAACAAGTTACCATTATAACATGCCTTACATCTGAATTCTGTGCATTTAATAGAAGAACCCCCGGTGATATTAACAAAATCTTATTGATTATAACGAAAATTTAGGGTAGAATTAATGAGCGAGATTTGTAAATACATAAACACACCAAAAGGTAAACGATTACAATAGGAGGGTTAAAATGAAGCAACTAAAAAGCATTATATTGATAACATTGGCAATAGCAATATCCCTATCTTCGTTATCCGCATGCGCAAATGGCGTTGATACCGAGAAGATGAGGGGAATCACATCGCAGGAATTAGTGAGCGATATGGGAATTGGCTGGAATTTAGGCGACACACTTGATGTGTGTCAATCAGTTCGTAATGGCGTTGGCATATTAGATGAACACGTTGGAGAAGGGGAAAAGGTCGACGAAACCCTATG